>DLQL01000080.1:23724-50807 GCA_002477565.1 Flavobacteriaceae bacterium UBA7433 | reverse complement strand
CACAAAGGGTTTCGAGGAATTTACCGGCTTTACAAAGAACTCAAACCCCTCGGTTTTGATGGAATCGCAGACCTTCACAACGTCCTTCGATCTCGGCTCTTGTCTTTGTTTTTTTGCGGCACCCAAACCTTTCGACTGGACAAAGGAAGGGCAGAAAAAAAGGCCTTGACACGACTTGAAAACAAAGTGTTTACACCGCTAAAAACAAGTCATGAACGTGCAGCAGATGTGTTTCGGAAATTCGAGCTCGAAGTGGATTTGTCCCAAACACCTTTTCCAGCTCCCCTTGCATTGCCCACTGCCTTGAAAAGGCAAATCCGATTCAAAGCAGGAATGAAATACATCGGCATTGCTCCTTTTGCGCAACACCTGTCCAAAACCTACCCGTTGGATTTGATGAAACTCGTGCTTCTAAAACTCTCAAAGACTCCAAACGTGCAGCTCCTTTTATTTGGTGGAGGAAAAGAGGAAATCACTGTTTTAAAAAGCCTTGAAAAAAAATTCGAAAATGTGCAATGCATGGCCGGAAAACTGCAATTAAAAGAAGAACTGTTCCTGATCTCGCATTTGAATTGCATGCTGAGCATGGACTCAGGCAACGGACATTTTGCAGCCTTGTATGGGGTCCCTACGGTAACGCTTTGGGGAGGCACCCATCCCTACGCAGGCTTTGCGCCGTTTCAACAAACGCACGAAAACAACCTGCTCCCTGATTTGAAAAAGTACCCACACATTCCCTACACAGTGTTTGGCAATAAAATGCTGCCCGGATACGAAAATGTGATGCAAACCATCTCGCCTGAAACAGTGGTGGCAGAAGTTCTTCGTGCCAGTGAACATGAGACCTAGGAAGGGGAGAAAAGACAAGGGTGCTCGCTTGTATTAGAGCAAGAGCCACAGCGCAGAAAATGCCGCCAAACTAAACAACAACAATTCCTTTACCCATTTTTTAGAGCTCTTGTCTACAAAAGTTGCGATGAGCACACTGGAAGGAAGAAAGAGGAAACTCAATTCAGATCCATTTTTTTCGGAGGTCAGAAAGATCATTCCCAAACCTATAAAAAACATAAAAACAAGCAATAAGTAGTGCCTCCTAAAAGAGGTATTTCGCGACAAAACGTTCGGCAATGTTACAAACACTGCCAAAGTGTTGAGAACAAAAAGAACCGAAAGGGGAATTGCGTAACCTTTGGTTTTATAAAGAGCCCAATCAAACCCTGACTCAAAAACAAAAAGATTGTGAAACAGTATCGGATTTTCAACAAAGAAACAATAGACGAAAAAGAACCACACAGGTACTGAAAAACCAACAAGGCAAATCAATGAGTTTCGTAGGTTTGCCTTCTTAAAAACAAACAAGGCAAGCAAGAGCCATAAAATGAGTAACAAGGCCCCCTTGAAAAACAAAAAAGAAAGACCGACACACAATCCCGCATCAAAAAGGATGCGGTCCGGAGCCATCACCCGACCCAAATCTAAAATTCTCAAATACATCAGCGTCCAAAGCAAAAGCAATAAAAGAGGGGTCACCGACTGAAAAGCACTGGGAAAAAGACCGTAAAATAGAATCAAAATAAAAGAGGCATAAACCGTTCCATTGTCCAATTTACTCCTGTAAAGGGCTGTACCCGAAAGAAACAAAAACAACAAATTGGACAACAAGTAACCCGCGTTTTTCAACACCATTGTCCCTGAAAAAAAGAACGCCTCTTTGGTAAAAAGAGAGGTGAAAAACAACAAACAAAACAAGATTCCCAAGACCAAGGCATTTACAGGGTTTGTTTTGCTAAAAAAATTGGTGAGCATCGATCCTTTTTTATATTTTTGCAGGGTAAAGATAATTCAAGTTATGATAGCAAACAACATATTTAGAGTGATTGGAGACGTATTCACAAATAGTCTTTTTGCCCCTTTCAATGCATTGAAAAGCGCTGACAACTGGTGGATTTCAAACATTCCAAACTTTGTATTTATCGCCATCTTCTTTGTCCTATTGGGCTACTGGATGAACGAGTCTGTAAAGTTCAAAAAAGAAGGAACGGAAGACCTTCCTAAATAAGCCGCTCTTTTGGGAAGCAAAAACAAACTGAAACGTTTCAACGAAAATGAAACGTTTGCAAATGTCATTCAACCAAGTCGTGAAGAAGTGACTTCTGATTTCCCTCACAAAGGAAAATGGAAGCTGTTTTTTAAAAATGACAACCCGATTGTCTTAGAATTGGGCTGTGGCAAAGGGGAATACACCATTGCATTGGCCAAAAAAAACCCAGAGATCAATTTTATTGGAATTGACATCAAAGGGGCTCGGTTTTGGAGAGGTGCCAAAACAGCTTTGGAAGAAAAGATGGACAATGTCGCTTTTGTTCGAACGCAGATAGAACTGATCGATTGTTGTTTTGCAGAAAATGAAGTCTCTGAAATCTGGATTACTTTTCCAGATCCTCAAATCAAATACAAACGAACCAAACACCGTTTGACCAACGAAGATTTTTTAAAAAAATACCACCATGTATTGCACGAAGAAGGAATTGTTCATTTGAAGACGGACAGTGAATTTATGCATGGATACACTCTTGGTTTGCTCCACGGACAAGGACAAGAAGTCCTGTATGCGCACCACGACATCTACAACAACCCCCACGCACCAGAAGTGGTCTTACACACCCAGACTTTCTATGAAAAGCAGTACTTAGAAATTGACAAGGCAATTACCTATATCAAGTTCAAACTGAAATACTAAATTTTTCGAAACCTCCCTTCATAAAAGCAATCCGGGGTGTCAAACCGCTCTTGTTTGCAACAGCGCTTCAGCGACTTCCAAACAAACGATTTGTCCAACCTCCAAACTTGCAGGATGGGTAAATAAAATAGGGGTTTCGTTCCACAGCGCTTCAACTAAAAAAAAGCCTTGTTTGAAATAAGAAGTCAGCACCTCCACTTTTACAGGCGAATTGTCTACGACTTTTAGTTCGTTGGGGTACAGCAACACATTTTTCCCGGAGTTGTCTGATGGAACAAACTCGGAAAGCCCCCGTTCGTTGACTTCGTCAAAAAAAGAGGCGATGTAGCGTGACTTGGGTTGTTGGTACAGTTCCTGAGGCGCTTGATCCACCACTAATTTTCCAGATTTCATGACGAGAATTCGATCTGCAAAAGAGAGGGCATCTGTCGTGTCATGGGTAGCGACCAAACAAGTGATTTTCCGTTCTTTGAGGTAGCGAAAAAGACGACGTCGCAGGGGGTGTTTTCTAAAATTGTCGATGTGACTAAACGGCTCGTCCAAAAGCAACAATTCCGGCTCTTTTGCCAATACCCGAGCCAAAGCCACCCGCTGTTTTTGACCGCCACTTAGCTTTTTAACTTTCACCTCTGAAAAAGGCTGCATGTCCACTACTTCCAACAGTTCTTCAATGCGTTCTTTCTTGGCTTTTGGGTAGCGGTTGGGCAGAAATTTACCGATGTTTTCAGCCACGGTCGTAAAGGGCATCAAATCAAAATCTTGGGAGAGGTACTTTGCAAAAGGTTCGCCAGGAACCAAATGAAAATCGGGGCCCAACAGACGTGTTTCTCCCCAGTAAATTTCTCCAGTTTTCGGAGCGAGCAATCCGTAAATCAATTCGAGCAAAGTGCTTTTTCCACAACCACTTTCGCCGACAACTGCCAAATATGCACCTCTTTTGACTTCAAAAGAAAAATTTTTGACTACCTCCGTTTCTTCGTAGGCAAATGTGATGTTCTTTACTGCTAACACGTGTGTATTTTTTTACGAAATTTTTTCAAAATCCTTGATAATACCGCCCAATGTTTCAAAACAAATAGATGGTATTCAGCGTATCCAATGTAAAAAAAACAGGTCCTTTTCATCAAATATAATTCAAAAAAAAGAGCTGTTTTTACAAGCAGCTCTTTTTTTTGAATCTTTTAAAAGTTCTATTCTTGGTTTTCGATGGCTTCTTTGATTTTGGCTTCGAGTTCTTCCGCCAATTCAGGATTGTCTTTGATCAAGCTTTTCACAGCGTCTCTCCCTTGACCGAGCTTGGTGTCCCCATAGCTAAACCAAGAACCGCTCTTTTTGATGATGCCGTAGTTGACTCCGATGTCCAAAATTTCACCCACTTTTGAGATGCCTTGTCCGTACATGATGTCAAATTCCGCCATTTGAAAAGGAGGTGCCACCTTGTTTTTTACCACTTTTACTTTGGTGCTATTTCCAATCACATGGTCTCCGTCTTTGATCTGCGTCCTTCTGCGAATGTCCAAACGAACCGATGCATAAAATTTCAAGGCGTTTCCACCCGTTGTGGTTTCCGGATTTCCAAACATGACCCCAATCTTTTCACGCAACTGGTTGATAAAGATGACCGTACAGTTTGTTTTGCTAATTGTCCCTGTCAATTTCCGCAACGCTTGCGACATCAATCGCGCGTGCAAGCCCATTTTGGAATCTCCCATCTCCCCTTCGATTTCACTTTTTGGCGTCAGTGCAGCTACTGAATCGATGACAACGATGTCAACGGCTCCAGAACGAATCAAATTTTCTGTAATCTCCAAAGCTTGTTCTCCGTGATCGGGTTGTGAAATGATCAAATTGTCAATATCTACCCCCAGGTTTTCTGCGTAAAACCGATCAAATGCATGCTCTGCATCGATAAAAGCGGCGATGCCTCCAGCTTTTTGAGCTTCGGCAATGGCGTGGATGGTCAAGGTGGTTTTTCCGGAAGATTCCGGTCCGTAAATTTCAATCACTCTCCCTCTCGGATATCCGCCAACTCCTAAGGCGAGGTCCAGCCCAAGGGATCCTGAAGAGATGGCATCTACATCTTCATGTGCCACGTCTCCCATCTTCATCACGGCTCCTTTTCCGTAGGTTTTATCGAGCTTGTCAAGCGTCATTTGCAACGCTTTTAATTTTGCCTCTTTCTCTTTTGTATCGTTTGCCATAGTGGATCGCTTGTAAAAATTAATAATTAGAAAGTAAAAGTACTAAAATAATGGGGGATTTGGAGCAGAAAAAAACATTGAAAAAAGAACTTTTTCAACAAAATAAAAAAAGAAGTTTCGCGTGCGATTCCATCTTTTTATTCAAAGGTCAATTGCCAAATCGCTCCAAAGCCGCTTCGATGACCTGGTAGGTTTTCTGCAACTGTGCGTCTGAGATGACAAAGGGTGGCAAGATATACAGGGTGTTTCCCAAAGGACGCAGGCAAACGCCTCGGTCCATAAAAAAGTGAAACAATTCGTCTCTCAAACTGCCGTAACGCTCCATTGCTACTGCCATGTCCAAAGCAAAAATAACACCCAAATGCCGGGTCGCTTTTACCTTTGGATGTGTTTTTATTTTCTTTTCAAAAGCACGGTGCTGCTGCGCAATGCGCTGTATGTTGGCCTGCATCTCTACAGAAGTTAACAATTCAATTCCCGCCAAGACAGCAGTACAACCCAAGGGATTGGCCGAATAGGTGTGTCCGTGAAAAAAACCCTTGCCGAGCGCGTCGTCATAAAATGCATCGAAAATGGCTTGTGTACAGCTGGTCAAAGCCATAGGCACCAGTCCGCCCGTCAAAGACTTGGAAAGGCAAAGAATGTCAGGGCTGTTTTTTAAATATTCGGAGGCAAAATTTTTCCCCGTTTTTCCAAAACCCGTCATCACCTCATCTGCGATACACAACACCTGGTGCTTGCGCGCCATCGCGATCAGTTCGTCCAACAAAGATGCCTCGTACATGTTCATGGCTGCTGCTCCTTGTACCAAAGGCTCAAAAATAAAAGCCGCTACTTCGCCCGTTTTTAAGAGCTTTTCAAAACGGGTTTTTACCTGTTCAAAATTGGTTTGTGTAGGGACTTCGATGCGGTCGACCTGCAACAAAAAGTCTTCAAAAGGACCGTTGTATACAGAAAGTCCCGAGACAGACATGGCGCCAAAGGTATCTCCGTGGAATGCTTGTTCCAAAGCGATGATCTTGCTGCGTTTATTTCCCTGATTGAAATGGTATTGCAAAGCCATTTTGATGGCGACGTCAACAGCAGTGGAACCGTTGTCTGAAAAAAACAGTTTTTGTTGGTTGTCAGGTAAAATCCGCATCAAGGCTTCCGACATTTCGATGGCAGGTTCGTGCGTAAAACCGCTAAAAACTACTTGGTCCAGCTTTGAAAGTTGGGCCGTAACCTTTTTGATGATGTGTGGGTTGCAATGCCCGTACATACAGGTGTACCAAGAGGCAATGCCATCGATATAGGCCTTGCCTTGGTCATCGTACAAAAGTGCTCCTTCCGCTTTGGTGATTGGAATGTGGTTCGCGTGCAACTTGTGTTGGGTCAAAGGATGCCACAGGTGTTTTTGATCTCTTTCTGAAAGTGTACTCATGGTATTGCTGTATCGTTCTATTGTCTTTGACAATTCCTAAAATTAAGCATTTATAAAATCGCAGAGGACTTCTCGAAAGGTGTCGGCGTAGCGCGCGATGACCTCTTTTGAAAAGACCTTTTCTTCGTAAATATTTCCCAGCACACGAACCCCTGTCATTTTTTGAATCACGGTTTCTGTCGGCGGATGGGTATTTCCACTAAAAAGCAAGGCCACATCCAATCCTTTTGCTTGCAGCATTCGAAGTGTCAACAAGGTGTGATTGATGCTTCCCAAATAGTGACGCGAAACAACAATGACTTTGTGGTGGTCCTGTATCAAATCCAATACGGTTTCCGTGTCGTTCAATGGCACCAAAAGCCCTCCTGCTCCTTCGATGACGAGGTGGTTTGCTGTTTCTGGGGGGAGGATTTCTTTTTTTTGAATGACAAGGCCATCGATGGCAGCAGCTGCATGTGGACTCATCGGTGTTTTCAAAGCATAGCTATTGGGGTGAAATTGTGTGTGTGTGTTGGAAATCAATTGCTGTACCTTGTGGGTGTCGGAATGCTCAAGGTCTCCCGCCTGAATGGGCTTCCAATAATCGGCTTTCAAAGCCTCTGTCACGATGGCTGAGGCAATTGTTTTTCCTACATCTGTTGATATTCCGGTGATAAAAAGCTGCTTTGGCATGGTTGAATTTAGGTGTCGAATGGTGGTGTATTTTTGTGATTAGGCCTTGGCAAAAATAGCCAATTGCCGCAGGACTTCTTCTATTTCTTCAAAGGTATTGTCACTGTGAAGGCAAAAGCGCATGCGTTCTTGGCCTTGGGGAACGGTAGGTGCCAAAACCGCTTTGACTTCAAACCCTGAGGTACGCAGATGTCTTGCCATTTTTTTGACCCGCTCATTTCCTGGAAAAACACAGGACTGTATGGCACTGGAACTTTCAATAAAAAAAGAAGTGAGGTGGCATGCCTTTGCCGTTTCCTTAAAAAAAGAAATGTTCGAATGCAATTTTTGAAGCGCAGGACTTTGCTCCAATTCTTGGTAAGCGGCCGCTATGACTGCCACGGTATGTAAGGAAGCGGCTGTGGTGTAAATAAAAGACCTGGAAAAATTGATCAGGTAGTCCCGCAATTCAGGAGCTCCCAAAACAACAGCCCCATGACAACCCAAGGCTTTTCCAAAGGTGTGTACCCGCGCAAAAACTTCGTTTTCTAAATTTAGTTTTTGAAGCAAGCCTGTCCCTCTTTCTCCAAAAACCCCATTGGAATGTGCCTCGTCTACAATCAAATAGCAGTTGTTGCGTTTGGAAAAAGCCACCAAAGCTTCCAATGGAGCGCAGTCCCCGTCCATGGAGTAGACGGCTTCCACAGCAATGTATACAGGGCCTTTGCACTTTGCGAATTTCTTTTCCAAGTCTTGCAATGAGTTGTGCTGAAATTTGTAAGCATTGGCATTGGACAATCGGATGCCGTCTCTAATAGAAGCATGGATCAAAGCGTCGTACAAAACCGTTGCTCCCTTTTGCAAAACCGCAGAAAACAATCCAACGTTGGCGTCGTATCCAGAATTGTACAACAGGGCCGCTTCGGCATTGTGAACTGATGCCAACATTGTTTCTACCTCATCATGCAAAGGGTGGGAGCCCGAAAGCAAACGGGAACCAGAGCTTCCATTTACAAAGGTCTCGTTTTGAAGGCGAAGGCGTGCTTTTTCCTGAATGTTAGGGCTTTTGGCAAATCCCAAGTAATCATTCGAAGCGAAATCAACAGTGGCTGACGAACAAGACAAAACCCGATGCGCATTGTTGTCTTTTCGTTCTTGTACTTTATTTCTCAGTTCTTTTGGAAATCTGCTCATAGGACAACTCCTTTTGACTTGGCTTTTGATGAAAGTGCTAAATTAATGAACTTCCGAAGAAGTTGTACGCACTCCTCAAAAAAACAATCTGCATTGTATTTGTTTCAAGTCTGTTTTGGGTGAAATCTCTTTTGGAAGGACATTCAAAAAAAAAGGCATAAAAAAACTCCGAGTCGCCTCGGAGTTTTGTAAAATTAATAGGGATGGCATCAGTCTACCAAAACCACCACCTTGTTTTCTTTCATTTCAACTGTTCCGCTGTTGATTGCAATTGAGTAGTTTGCACCCTCTTTTTGAAAGTTTGCTTGAAACTCTTCTGCAATTTCTAAGGCATCTCCTTGTATTTTAACTGTGCCTTTGCCCAATACTGAAACAATGGCCGCGTGATTGTTTAACATTTGAAATTCACCATTGATTCCAGGTACGGAAACGGCGGTAACTTCTTGACCAAATAAGGTCGCTTCAGGAGATACAATTTCTAAAAACATCGTTTTTAATTAAAAATTAAATTCTTAAGACTTAAGCTTCCGCCAACATTTTTTCTCCAGCATCAATTGCATCTTGGATAGAACCTCTCAAGTTGAAGGCTGCTTCTGGGTATTGGTCCAGTTCACCGTTCAAAATCATGTTGAATCCTTTGATGGTGTCCTTGATGTCTACCAAGACTCCAGGAATTCCAGTAAACTGTTCTGCTACGTGGAAAGGTTGTGATAAGAACCGCTGTGCTCTACGCGCTCTGTGAACGACCATTTTGTCTTCTTCACTCAATTCTTCCATTCCCAAAATGGCAATGATATCTTGCAATTCTTTGTAACGTTGCAACAATTCTTTTACGTTTTGTGCACAGTTGTAGTGCTCTTCACCTAAAATATCTGCTGTCAAAATACGAGACGTAGAGTCCAATGGATCTACCGCCGGGTAAATTCCAAGCTCTGCAATCTTACGAGACAATACCGTGGTTGCATCCAAGTGGGCAAAGGTTGTTGCCGGTGCTGGATCTGTCAAATCATCTGCAGGTACGTATACCGCTTGTACAGAAGTAATGGATCCTGTTTTTGTAGAAGTAATACGCTCTTGCATGGCTCCCATTTCTGTTGCCAAAGTAGGTTGGTATCCTACCGCTGAAGGCATACGTCCCAACAAGGCAGACACTTCAGAACCCGCTTGTGTAAATCGGAATATATTGTCTACAAAGAACAAGACGTCTTTTCCTTGTGTTGGGTCTCCAGCACCATCACGGAAATATTCAGCGATCGTAAGTCCAGACAAAGCAACACGTGCACGAGCCCCAGGAGGTTCGTTCATTTGTCCGAAAACAAAAGTTACTTTAGATGTTTTCATTTTTTCATGGTCGATGCTTTCAAGATCCCATCCACCTTCTTCCATTGACTGCTCGAATTTTTCTCCATATTGGATAATTCCAGCTTCAATCATTTCACGCATCAGGTCATTTCCTTCACGTGTTCTTTCACCTACTCCTGCGAATACTGAAAGTCCACCATGTCCTTTTGCGATGTTGTTGATCAACTCTTGAATCAGCACGGTTTTACCTACACCGGCTCCCCCGAACAATCCAATTTTACCTCCTTTGGAGTAAGGCTCGATCAAATCAATGACTTTAATTCCTGTAAACAATACTTCTGTAGATACAGACAAGTCTTCAAATCTAGGTGCATCTCTGTGGATAGACATCCCGTTGGCACCGTCTTTTGGCAAAGCTTTCAATCCGTCAATAGGATCTCCGTTTACATTGAACAAACGTCCGTAGATGTTGTCTCCTACAGGGATCTTAATAGGATTTCCAGTAGCAACGGCGTCCACACCTCTGCTCAATCCATCTGTAGAATCCATCGCGATACAGCGAACCGTATCTTCTCCAATGTGTTGTTCAACTTCCAAAACCAAAAGAGAACCGTTGTCTCTTGTAATTTCCAAAGAGTCGAAAATTTGTGGAAGACCTTCACCTGTAGCAAATGCGACATCAATTACGGGTCCAATAATCTGAGTAACTTTACCTGTTAATTTAGACATTGTTGTGACTGTTATTTTGTTAGAACTATTGTTGTGGAAGTATTCCCTCCTTTTTTCAAGGGGCAAAGATAGGATTTTTGACTTACAAACAAAAAAGGATTTTGGGTTTTTTACGCATAAAAAAACGCCCCAAAAGATCGGGGCGTTTTGCAATTAAAAATCCCTTCGGATTTATAGGTTCATGGTCAATGAGACATACGATTGTTGTCCTATCATTCCACTTCCAGGAATTTGTAAGTAATCCGATCCAAACAAATTGCTGGCACCTACCTTTAGAGTTGTGTATTCGTATATTGGATAATTGGCTTGCACATCGAAAACAGTATTTGCAGGCACCATCGCATCTACAAAGGTAGACTCGTACCAGTACTCCTCGTTCCATCTCGCATTGATTCCAACGTTCAATTTTCCAATGATATTGTTGACGCCTATGTTCAATTTCACACGGTTTTCTGGGGTATTGAACCCAGGCTCGTAATCAGAATTTGCAGGCGCATCGTAGTCCATTTTGTTGTACTCGTAAATCAATCCTAGTTTTACCTTTCCAAATACACGGGTGTTGATGCCCAAATTGGCTCCGTAGGTGTTGACCACTTCGTCCGTATTTCCGTCTACTTGGAATACCTGACTCTCTCCATTGGCTAATGGAACAAATACATTTTGTCCCGCTAAGAAATTGGTGTATTTGCTAAAGTAACCGTTCAAATCCACGTTAAAAACAGGATTGTTAAGACGGTACCCAAACTCAAAAGATTCAACTTGTTCTGGCACCACATTCTTAAGGTTCGCAGCCTCAGGAGCTCCGGCCAACACACTGCTCAATGACAAGGCATTGTCAAAAACATATTGCCCAGTAACGGTGTTTCCTTTCACATCCATGACGAAGCGATCAATATTGTCAGATGAAGAACCTAACAAAATAGCAGACCCTACATTCAAACCAATAAATTGATCTTGTGAAGATGGGTTTCTAAAGCCCGTTTGGTAGGAGACACGGATGTTTTGGTCTTCAGAAAAGTTGTACAACAAGCCCAATCTCGGTGTAAAGTTTCCGTCAAAAAATTCACTTTTGTCGTAACGCAAGGAACCGGTAACCTTTACTTTTCCGAGGTTTTTCACTGCTTGTCCATACATCCCGTATTCGTTGTATTCGATTGGAGACTCGTAATCCGTAAACAATGTTCCGTTGGATTCCAAAGAGAACATTTTATAAGAAGCTCCAACGATGACATCTGCAGATTTGATGATGTCTTTTAAATTGTAGTTTCCTTCAAAACTATAAGATTTGGATTGGTCTTGAATGGCAGCACCTCCTTCAGAAATCGCTTTTCCAATAGCGGCTTGTTTGGCCTCTTCAAATTCAGCTGATCCCGGAACCAACATATTGGCATTTGCAGCTGCTCTAGCGATTGCATGAGCTTGTGCTGTATCGACACCTGGCAAATCATCAATTGTCATGTCTGCAGATGCAGGAAAACCAGCTCCTGCCAACGCGTCAGATTGGTGTCCTAAAATAAGCGTATTGATTCCCTCAACTGCGGGCAACAAAGTAGGTGCCGCAGCGTTTATTTGAGTTCCAATAACCCCCAGATAATTCGTCAAATACGTTCCGTACCATCCTTGTTGAATTCCCCCTGGCTGTGCATTGGCAATTCGCGCCGCCAAAGCAGAAGCGTCATGGGTGTTTCCAGAATCTTCCAAAGTCGCATAAGCTCGAAGGGTCAAGTTGTTGCTATTCAATTCCAATTTGTGTTGTTGCAATTCAAAATCCTTTAACACATTGCGGTTGGTCGCCTGAAGAATGGCACTACCGGTTCCTATTTTGGAATTCCAGCTCAACTGAGTGTTTTCGGATATTTTGTAATGCAGGGCTGCATCCATTTTGACACTTTTCGCTTTGTAATTTGTCAAATCCGATTCGGCGTACCCTGTACTTGCAACGTTCGTAGGTGCAAAATAGGTTGGATTGGCGCCGCTTGCAATTCCTACAACTTCATCTGGTTGTCCAGCGGCCAACAATCCTCCTATAAATACGTCTGTCAAACTACCGGATTGTTCTCCGTATATGTTGGTCCCATCGTAATCAATGTCCGATGGTGATTTAGACGCATCGTTGTAATCTGAAGTATCAACTGCGCTCCAGTCGGTTCCTTCAGCAGCAGAAAAAGACACTTTTGCCGCAAACTTGTCCGAAAATTTGTGGGCTATTCGAAATCCTAAATCTTGGTATGGATTGGATCCCCCTGCATCTTGAGTGGTGACACCCGACTTGACGTAAGCACTAATTCCAGGATGCTCAAATGGATTTTTACTGTTCATAAACAAGATTCCTTTGATGGCGTTGGCACCGTACAAAGCGGAAGAGGCTCCAGGCATCAATTCCACACTTTTGACATCCAATTCATTGAGTCCCAACAAATTTCCCATTGGAAAATTCAATCCAGGTGCTGAGTTGTCCATCATGTCTACCAGTTGCACAAAACCCTCGTTGTAAATCGTCGAGAATCCACGTGTACTGATCTGTTGCATAAAGATACCACCTTTGTTTATTTGGACTCCTTTAAGCCCTTCTATTCCACCATAAAAGCTAGCGGAAGTACTGTTTTTTATCTCTGCAAGACCTAATTTTTCAACGGTCACAGGCGATTCAAAAATCCGCTCTGGTGTTCGAGAGGCAGAAACCACTACCTCGTCTAACTGAGTTCCTTCTCGCAAAGAAATCTCGATGTTTTGACTGTTTGCAGTTACTCTAACGGTCGCAGATTGAAATCCAACGCTGCTGGCTTGGATGCTAAATGCACCCTCTTGATTCACTTGAAGGGAAAATTTTCCATCGTAATCTGAGGAGGTTCCCGCTGCTGCGCCAATCACAGAAATGTTGGCTCCAGGAATGGGACTTCCTGAATTTGAGTCTACTACAGTTCCAGAAACTGTTGTTTGGGCAAATGTTGCAAGCCCTGTCAATAGGAATGCTAAAATACTTAAATGTTTTTTCATGGGAGGATTTGGTTTGGTTTGTGGGGTTCAAAATACAATATTTTTTTGAATTCAAAATATTTCAACAGCACAAAGTGTGTTTTCTTTAAAAAAGCACAAAGGAAATTAAGGATTGTTCAATACTTGATGTACAACCATCCCTTTTGAGCAGGGAAACGGTTGTTGACCGAAAAGACTTTGTAAACATAAGTCCCTGGAGCTATGGTGTTTCCGTTGGACAGCAAGCCCTCCCAATCGTTTTGATACGGCTCGGATTTGTAGACCAACTTTCCATCGCGATCGTATACCTCAACACGGGCTATGGGCGCATGGAGCATTTCCGGACTTCCATCTTGGATGTTTTGAAGTGTCCAAGTATCGTTGATTCCGTCTCCGTTGGGCGTAAATCCTGTTGGAACTTTAATTTCCGTTAAGGCCACTCCAGCAATTGACAAGCGCCAGTTGCGCAAGACCCCTTCGTCTTCTTCAGATTTGTCGACCACTGCAAGCTCCCAGTCTCCGTCACTGAACTTGCCATTGAAAACAGAAAGCAACTCTTCAGGACGAAAGCGTCCGGTATAGGGGGCTTCCTTGTTTGTCAAATCAAATACTGCGGCATCGTCAAAGATGGTCTCTGTAAAATCGCTTCCCGAATCTTGATTGTCCGCTGCAACCAACAACATTTCTGTGCCGTCTGGATGGGTCAATGTGATTTGCAAATCTCCGACATAGGAATGCTCGATGTTGAGTATGACATCCACATCTGTAATGCGAATTTTTTGAGGGATGCTCAGCACAGATCGCAAGCCTTCAGGAGCTGCATCAGGAATGGACTCCTCTTGTAAGTTTGCGCCAAACTCAAAACTACCAACATTCCCCATCACAAAAACAAAAATTTCCGAATACACCCCAGTTTGACATGGACTGTTCGCAGATACCCGCCAGTAATAACGCTTGTTTTCTTCGAGCTGTTGCAAAACATGGCTGGTTTTGAGCGTTTGGACTGTTTCCAAAACGTTCGCAAAAGCTGGGTCGGAAGCAATTTCCAACTCGTAATAAGAAACATTGCTGGAAGCTTCCCACTCAAAAAGCAAAGGACTTATTGCGTCAGAGGCATTGTTTGAAGGCTTCACTAATTTAGGTCCTTTAAAATCGTTTTTGTACACCTCCAAAGTAAGTGTGACGGTTTTGGTCTCTGCTCCAGAAGTACCTATCAAGTCAAACTCATAGGACCCAACTGCCAAAGCATTGGTTCCCGAAATACTCAGTTCAACTGCGGTGTCGTCTGCAAGGGCACTCGCAACAGAAAAGACAGCATCTACGCCATTTGGAAGTCCTCCTACTGAAAATTGGGTGGTTTCGGAAAACCCTAAAAAGGTTTTGTAGACAAAAGGGTAGACCGCCGTATCGGGTTGGCAAACCTCTTGAAGAGTGGTCTCGAATTCCATCTGGAAATTGGAAGTTTCGATGGTGATGTCGGCGGCATTGACGCTGTAAAAGACATTTCCGACCGCAGCGACCTTGATCCGTCCCTGCGTGGTTTTGTGATTGGGGATGACGACAGCATGTGTGCCATCGTTGGCTACTTCCGAAGCCAAAACAATCGGAAAACTCATGCCCCCATCCAAGGACAAAAGCAAGCTTACTTTTTCCGTATTGACGGGCAACTTGTCCGTATTGGCAACGTCCCAGGTGACCTGTTTGGATGCTCCGGCAAAAAAGGTTGTCGCCGTCGCTTGAGAAGTGACTTTAAAAGGCCCGGATTCGGCATCCACGGAAAGTGTCAGCTCGTCTGAAGCCACTTGTCCTCCGAAAAGCCCATTGTCACGGACTGTAAATTTAAAATCCATTGTCCTTGCTACGGAAGGCAGTTGTTCCCATGTGGAGCCCAAACTTCCACTTGCCACCGTTTCAGAAGCCGGAAAATACCTTTGAGGCACTTCCTTCGGAGGCAAAGAACGAAAGAGTGGCCCTCCCGTATTTGTAGCAAATGGGGGCATAACCGCTGCCTCAATATCGGTTTGTTCCCAAGAATAGGTCCCGTTTTCACCAAGCCCGGAAGCAGTTCCTTCCAAGACAAAAGGGGTGGATTTGGGAATGCTATAGTCAGGACCTGCAGCGGCAGTTAGAGCGAGATTGCCGAGGTCTGTTTGGACAGCACAATTGCTCGTCCCTGATGTGATTTGGTTGTGCATCTGTACGATGCTCACTCCGTGGAAATAAGAGTCGCTGTTGGTCTGCATGTTTGGCGAACAAATTCCTGCATAAGACATGATGGTGGAACCACTTCCCGGCTCGACAGCAGAATTGTCTTCTCGATTGCCGTCACAACTGTTGTTGAACGTATGGGTTGCGCCAAATTGATGGCCCATTTCATGAGCGACAAAATCCACATCAAAGCCATCGCCTTTGGGCACTTGAGAACCCGACACGCCTTGTGCTTTTCTGGAAGTACAAACCGAAAGCAATTCTGCAATTCCTGAATTTCCAAAACTAAAAACATGGCCGATATCGTAGTTGGAATTTCCAATAACACTGTCGCATATTTTTTGAGACTCTCCGAGCATCTTGATATCATTGCCATTGGTCAAGTCATCGGTATCCGCATCCAAAAAAATCAACGATGTTGCGTTGTCCACCAACTGCATGGTCACTGCCACATCGCGCTCAAACAAAGCGTTTACTCGGGTCATTGTGGCGTGCATGGCTGCCAAAACAACTTCTTTTTTGGCAGCTACTGTGGCATTGTTGGGGGTGTTTTGATCTTGGAGGTGAAATTGGGCATATTCCCCAGTACAGACCAAAGCCAAACGAAAGCTTCTCAGCTTACCATCCATAGAAAAGGAGGTGTTTGTCAACGCTTTCGCTTTTTTTTGGAGGGAGGAACTCACTAGGTTTCGAACCTTGCACTCTCTCGTATATTCGTTGTTTGGAAGGTCTTCTTTGGAATAGACGGCATAGGTCTGTGCGTCTTTTGTGTATGGATCCAAGTAATACGATTTTCCCGTTTTCAAATACACCAAGCCGTTTAAACCCAAAAGACTTATACTGAAGTAGATACGCGCATTACTGCCGTCTGTAGCTTGTCCAATATAAGATTTGATGTCTGGGTGTTTTTGCTGCAATGCAGGGCTTAAGACTGCTGTTTGAAAGATGCGGTAGGGCACCAACACGCCCTTTTGGTTTGGAAAAGACAGAACGGGGGCATTTTTGACCTGAAGCCGTATTTCTCTTCGAGGCCGGCAGTTGGCCAACTTGGATTTCAAAGCAGGCAAATCCAATCGAAATACTTTTTCTTGTTTGGGAACCACCTTTCTGTAATTTTTTTGATACAACAACAGGTCTTCTTTGGGGGTCGCCTCCCAAAGGGGTTGGATTTGTCCAAAAGTGCTCACCACTCCAAGTAAAAAGCAACAGAGAAAGTTGCAAATGCGATTTTGTGTTCTTTTCATTTCAATAAATTGTGGAGTGAGAATCCGTAGTCTAACAAACTTATCTAAAAAAAAGCACCCTTCCTAAAATATTCGAAAAATCGTAGAATATTTTACTTTGCAAAGCAATAATAAAAAAATAGCATGTAAATTTGCAGAAACGATTCTGTCGCTAATTCTTCTGATTTGAAAGTAATTGAAAATTACAAAAAATTCAACACTACCGAGAAATCCATTGTGACAATTGGCACCTTTGACGGGGTCCACGTTGGGCATCAAAAAATCATCGAGCAACTTGTTGCCACCGCCAAAAAAGAGAACAGTCGCTCGGTATTGCTGACTTTTTTCCCACATCCAAGAATGGTCTTGCAAAAAGACAATTCCATCAAGCTGATCAACAGCATCGAAGAACGCATTGCTTTTTTAGAAAAAACAGGTTTGGACTGCCTGATCATTCATCCTTTTGACAAAGCTTTTTCAAGACTCACGGCCTTGGAATTTGTCAGGAATGTCTTGGTCAATCACCTCAACACGTCCAAATTGATTGTTGGCTACGACCATCGTTTTGGAAAAAATAGGGAAGGAAATTTTGAGCAATTGGAGGAATACGGTCATGTATACGACTTTGAAGTGATTGAAATCCCCTCACAAGACATCAACGAGATTGCCGTGAGTTCCACAAAAATACGAACCGCCTTGCAAGAAGGTGATGTCAAAAAAGCCAACCGGTATTTGGGACGTGCTTTTTCAATCTCCGGAGAGGTCGTGTCAGGAGAACGACTCGGCAATACCATCGGATTTCCTACTGCCAACATCAAGATCCCAGAATCCTACAAACTGACGCCCAAAAAAGGAGCCTACCTCGTGAAAGCGCAAATGGAAAACACCGATCATTATGGGATGTTGAACATTGGAGTGCGTCCAACAGTCAATGGTGTGGACGAAACCATCGAAGTGCATTTTTTCGACTGGGACAAAGATTTGTACGGAAAGACCTTGGAGATCGAATTTTTGGACTTCTTAAGAGAGGAACAACGATTTGAATCTGTAAGCGCCTTGAAAGCACAATTGTCCCAAGACAAAATCAAATCCTATTCTCTGATTCAGAGCTAATTGCTTACCTTGTGGTATGAAAACATTTGCTCTTTTGCTTTGCTTCGGGTTGTGCGCCTGCAAATCCAGCCTCCAAACAACAACAAACAAAACGCCTTGTCCTTCGGAAGGAACCTGTACCGCCAAAATTGTTTCCAACAGCCGCCTCTTTCTGAACGAAGACACGACGGGCGCTCGCTACCCAACTCTTGTCAAAGGCAACAAACTTGTTTTTCAACACCGTTACACAAAAGAGCGTCGCAAAAATGTGGCTGACGATTTTTATTCAGAAACCGTTTATTTGGAATTCAATCCCAAAGAAAAAAAATTGTTTTTGCAAGACCAAGCTCTTGAAAAAGTGGGTCTTTTGTTTGGGCGATTTTGTTATTGCAAGGGATCGGCAGGTTGGTTCCCCGTCAAAAAGGGGACATTGCAACTATCTCAACTTTCCAAAGGAACCTATCGAATTCAGTTGAATTTTTCGGTAGCAGGCATGCCGCAAAAGGTGCCGCAGATAGATGCAATTGTCTCTGCAAACGAATCCAAAAAATAAAGTGCTTGCTTTTTGACCAAAGCAAAACAAACATTTCCCTATTTATCCGCTTTTAAAACATCTATTTTTATAAATTTGCCTTTTTAAAAACAAGCAACATGATCCAGGTTTCATTCATCAAGGAGAGCAGAGAAAAAGTAGTCCACGGTTTGGCCAAACGCAATTTCCCAAACGCCGAAGTGACCCTTGACAAGGTCCTTGCTGCAGATGAAACTCGAAAAGCAACACAGACAAAACTCGACAATACCTTGGCGGAATCCAACAAACTTTCCAAGGAAATAGGTGTCTTGTTCAAAGCTGGGGAACCTCAAAAAGCAGCACTTCTCAAAGAAAAAACAGCCCTTTTAAAAGACGCGTCTAAAATCTTGTCGGAAGAACTGACTGCTGCCAACAATGCACTGCAAAACTTGTTGTACACCATCCCAAACATCCCCAACGAAATCGTCCCTTCTGGTAGTTCTGAAGAGGACAACCTGATTTCTTATGAAGCAGGAAGCATCCCTACCCTACACGAAGGGGCGCTGCCGCACTGGGATTTGGTCAAGCAATACGACCTTATCGATTTTGAGTTGGGCAATAAAATTGCCGCCGCTGGATTTCCTGTTTACAAGGGAAAAGGAGCGCGTTTGCAACGTGCATTGATCAATTATTTTTTGGATAAAAATACGGCTGCCGGCTACCTGGAAGTACAGCCTCCTTATTTGGTGAACGAGGCGTCTGGAATTGGAACCGGTCAATTGCCTGACAAGGACGGGCAAATGTACCACGATGCAAAAGACGATTTGTATTTGATTCCTACCGCAGAAGTGCCCGTCACCAATATGTACCGAGATGTGCTCTTAAAAGAAACGGACTTCCCGATAGCCAATACAGCTTATACACCTTGTTTTCGAAGAGAAGCAGGCTCCTATGGCGCCCATGTGCGTGGCTTGAACCGACTGCACCAATTCGACAAAGTAGAAATTGTTCGCTTGGAACTCCCTGAAAATTCTTACGCCGCTTTGGAAGGCATGGTCGCCCATGTAAAAAACATTTTGGAAGAATTGAAATTGCCTTATCGGATTTTGACTTTGTGCGGAGGAGACTTGGGCTTTACCGCTGCATTGACCTATGATTTTGAAGTATTTTCAACTGCTCAAGACCGGTGGTTGGAAATCAGTTCGATTTCAAATTTTGAAAGCTTTCAAGCGAATCGCTTGAAGTTGCGTTATAAAAATGCGGAAGGCAAAAAACAATTGGCCCATACCTTAAATGGAAGTTCTTTGGCCTTGCCAAGAGTTCTGGCCAGCCTTTTGGAAAACTACCAAACCCCCGATGGCATTCAAATTCCTGAGGTCTTGGTGCCGTATACTGGTTTTGACTTGATCAAATAATGTGATTTTTGAATCTCCCTACCCTTTTTTGGAAAGCACACGATACGAAGAACTCAAAAGTGCTTGCAAAACTGGGATCCAATTGACCTCGTTTCTTTGACAAACAACCTGTCGAACGGTTCGTCTCTCACGAAATTACTGCCCCCTTTTTTGTCTTCCATGTCCGTGTTTTCATGCCGACAACGAACGCATTCTAAAAGAAGCCAGAGTCCTCAAAAAGAACAATTTTATATCCCGTCGATTCTTCCTATCTTTGATGGGAGCAACCAATCAAAACCCCCTGACAGATGTACGTATACAACATCACCACTAACATTCAAGAAAACGCTGAAAAAGAGTGGCTGGCATGGATGCAAAACACGCACATCCCCGAAATGCTCGACACCGGAAAGTTTCTGTCCGCCAAGATGTGCAAAGTACTGGTCGAAGAAGACATGGGAGGCATGACCTACAGCGTACAATACACGGTCGAAAATAGAGACATTCTCGAAGACTTTCACAGAACAGATGCAGTACTTATGAAAAACAAAACCAATGCAAAATTTGCCGGTCAATTTGTCTATTTTGAAACGGAAATGCAACTGATCGACAAGCAATTCGCCTCAAAAAACTAAGGACAAATAAAAACCGACTTAAAAAATTTCACCTTCCAATTCCATTTTGATGCGCGTAAGAGCAAAAAAACACCTCGGCCAACACTTTTTGAAAGACGAACAAATCGCAAAAGAAATTGCGGATAGCCTGACAGAAAAGAATTATCAAAACGTCTTAGAGATTGGCCCAGGAATGGGTGTTTTGACCAAGTACCTCTTGCAAAAAAGCTACACCACTCACGTGATCGAAATTGACACGGAATCCGTAGAGTACCTCCAAAACACCTACCTAAATCTCGCTCCGAGAATCCACTCCAAAGATTTTTTAAAAATCGACCTAAAGGAACTCTTTCAAGAAACTTCTATTGCCATCATAGGAAATTTCCCTTACAACATTTCCACACAAATTGTTTTTAAAACCTTGGAAAACAGGGCGCAGATTCCAGAGTTTTCAGGGATGTTTCAAAAAGAAGTGGCCGAACGCATTGCCGAAAAAGAAGGCAGCAAAAAATACGGCATCCTTTCGGTACTCGCCCAAGCCTTTTATGAAGTGGAATACCTATTTACGGTTCCTCCCACTGTTTTTGATCCACCTCCCAAAGTTGATTCTGGTGTGATTCGAATGCTTCGCAAAGAAAATTACGAACTCCCTGTAGATGAAAAATTGTTTTACAGAGTGGTCAAAACAGCTTTCAACCAACGTCGAAAAATGCTGAGAAGCAGTTTAAAATCCATGAATCTTTCGGATAAATTGAGAGAAGATGCTATCTTTGCGAAGCGTCCTGAACAATTGTCAGTAGCAGCATTCGTTGAACTAACCTCATTAATCGCGCAAGATGCAAGTTGAAATCAACAAAGAATTCATCACCAACTTAGAGCAGCTCATCGCAGCAGGAAACAACCGGGAACTGCCTGCCTTGTTCGAAGAAATGCACCCTGCCGACGTTGCTGAAATCTTAGAAGAACTGAATTTTGACAACGCGCTGTTCATCATCAAACTACTAGACGCTGAAAAAACTTCTGAAATCCTCACAGAACTCGATGACGATACCCGAGAAAAAGTCTTAAAGGGGCTTTCTTCTGAGGAAATCGCCAAAGAAATTGACGAATTGAACTCCGACGATGCTGCCGATATCATCGGGGAACTTTCCGAAAAACAAAAAGAAGAAGTCATCTCCCAAATAGAAGACGTAGAACACGCCAAAGACATTGTCGATTTGTTGCGCTATGATGAAGATACAGCGGGAGGCTTGATGGGAAAAGAACTGATCAAGGTCAATGAGAATTGGTCCAACCTCCGCTGTGTCAAAGAAATGCGCAAGCAAGCAGCAGATTACGACAAAGTACACACCATTTATGTGGTAGACGACAACGATGTGTTGATGGGACGCCTTTCCTTAAAAAGCTTGTTGACAACCTCCACAAAAACGCCTATCAGAGACATTTACAACCCAAACATCACCTCCATCCCTGTGGAGGAAAAAGACGAGGAAGTAGCAAAAACCATGCAGAAATACGATTTGTTTGTAGTGCCTGTCGTAGATGAAATGAATCGCTTGGTCGGACAAATAACAATTGATGACGTGGTCGATGTCATCAAAGAAGAAGCCGACAAAGATTACCAAATGGCAGCGGGAATTACGGAAGATGTCGTGGCCGATGACAGCATCTTGCAATTGACAAAGGCCCGATTGCCTTGGTTGGTTTTGGGCTTGTTTGGCGGACTCGGAGCGGCCTACATTATGGGCGGTTTTGAAGAGGCTTTGGAAAAACACAAAATTTTATTTTTCTTCACGCCACTGATTGCAGCCATGGCTGGAAATGTCGGTGTGCAATCGAGTGCTATCATTGTTCAGGGACTCGCCAACAACAACATCAAAGGAAGTCTTTGGAACCGATTGATGAAAGAAATTGGATTGAGCTTGGTCAATGGGTTGATTTTGGCCCTTTTGGTGGTCGCTTATGGTGCCTTTCAAGGTTTTGATTTGACCGTGAACTACGCAATTGCCAGCTCTTTGATCATCGTCATCATCATCGCTGCTTTGATCGGGACTTTTGTCCCTATCATTTTGGACAAAAAAGGCATTGATCCTGCTTTGGCTACAGGGCCTTTTATCACCACGAGCAACGATATTTTTGGAATTCTGATTTACTTTTGGATTGCCAAAATGATGTTGGGATTTTAAACTCTTTTAAAGTTTCAACTTTTCCAAAAAAGACCACAATACAACGCCTGCAGTCACAGAAATGTTCAATGAATGCTTGGTGCCAAATTGTGGGATTTCAATACAGTGATCCGAAGCGGAAACAACGGCTTGTTGAACTCCTTTGACTTCATTTCCCAACACAATGGCATAGCGCTTTTGGGAAGAAACCTCAAAATCTTGAAGTGGCGTTGCGTTTTCTGCCTGCTCAATCGAAACAACGGTTACTCCTTCGTTTTTTAATCTCTCTACCAAAGACAAGGTGCTTTCCTCGTAGGCCCATTCTACTGACGCGGTAGCGCCCAAAGCCGTCTTGTGAATGTCCTTGTTTGGCGGAGTAGCTGTAATGCCACAGAGGTATATTTTTTCTACCACAAAAGCGTCACTGGTTCTAAATACAGATCCGATGTTGTTCAAACTTCGAATGTTGTCTAAAACAACAGTCAAAGGAATTTTGGGAGTCTCCTTGAATTCTGCAACTTCCAAACGCTGCAATTCACTGTTTTTGAGTTTTCTCATGGAATGGATTTAAAACGCAAAATTACAAGGATTTGCGAAACTTATCCCTGTTTCGTTTGTGTTTTTTATCCGAGCTATTGTCTTCAATTTTAGACTTTAAAGGGTTCTCCATTCGAAGTATTTTATGTATTTTCGCGTTTCAATTGAAACCCAAGTAGCATGAGTGCAAAATTTAAAGAACACAAAGGGCTTAGTTTGACCAACATCGCCGCTGAGACACTAACTTTTTGGAAAGAAAATGACATCTTCCAAAAGAGTATCCGCTTGCGTGATGGGAAAGAACCTTATGTGTTTTTTGAGGGGCCTCCTTCTGCCAATGGACTTCCTGGAATCCACCACGTCATCGGGCGGACCATCAAAGATATTTTTCCGCGCTACAAAACCATGAAAGGGTACAAAGTAGAACGAAAAGCGGGCTGGGATACCCACGGATTGCCCGTCGAATTGGGTGTCGAAAAAGAATTGGGCATCACCAAAGAAGACATCGGTACCAAAATCTCTATCGAAGCATACAACGAAGCTTGCCGAAAAGCCGTGATGAAATATACCGATGTTTGGAACAACTTGACCGAACGCATCGGTTATTGGGTCGATATGGATGCCCCATATGTGACCTACAAACCCAAGTACATGGAATCGGTTTGGTGGTTGTTGTCACAATTGTACAAGAAAAATTTGTTGTACAAAGGCTATACCATTCAACCTTACTCTCCAAAAGCCGGAACGGGATTGAGCTCTCACGAAATCAACCAACCGGGTGCTTACCAAGATGTGACCGACACCACCATTGTCGCTCAGTTCAAAGCCCTTAAAAATTCCTTGCCGGAAAAACTTCAAAAATTAGAAGGAAGCGTTCATTTCCTAGCATGGACAACAACTCCTTGGACTTTGCCCTCAAACACGGCACTGACAGTAGGTCCAAAAATTGACTATGTCGCGGTCCAAACTTTCAACCAATATACCTTTGAACCCCTTGTTGTGATCCTCGCCGAAGCCTTGGTCGGAAAACAGTTTGGTAAAAAATTCTTTGCCGTAGCAGCAGCGGCAGATTTAACAGCTTACAATGCGGGAGATAAAAAAATCCCTTTTCTCGTTGTTGACAAATACAAAGGTTCTGAATTGGTCGGCTCAAGATTTGAACAATTGCTGCCCTTTGCTTTGCCTTACCAAAATCCAGAAAATGCTTTTCGAGTCATCGCTGGGGATTTTGTGACGACTGAAGACGGAACCGGAATTGTCCATACGGCGCCCACTTTTGGTGCCGACGATGCCCTTGTTGCCAAACAAGCCACTCCAGAAGTCCCGCCTTTGTTGGTTTTGGACGAAAATGAAACCCCCATACCACTGGTGGACTTGCAAGGGAAGTTCACCCAACACGTAGGTCCCTATGCTGGGAAATATGTAAAAAACGAATACTACAACGAAGGGGAAGTCCCTGAAAGATCCGTAGATGTTGAAATTGCCATTCAACTGAAAGAAGAGAACAAAGCGTTCCATGTAGAAAAATACAAACACAGTTACCCCCATTGTTGGCGTACGGACAAACCCGTTTTGTACTACCCATTGGACTCTTGGTTTGTAAAAGTCACGGAAAAAAGAGACCGCCTGTTCGAATTGAACGAAACCATCAATTGGAAGCCAAAATCGACAGGAGAAGGTCGTTTTGGAAATTGGCTCAAAAATGCCAACGATTGGAACTTGTCTCGTTCTCGCTATTGGGGAATCCCTTTGCCTATTTGGAGAACTGAAGACGGTGCCGAAGAAATTCTCATTGGGTCTCTAGAAGAATTGAAAGCGGAAATCCAAAAAGCCATCGAAGCGGGCGTGGAGAGTAAAGACGTGTTTGCAGACTTTGAAGTCGGAAACATGTCCGAAGAAAACTATGCCAAAATTGATTTGCACAAAAATATTGTCGACCAAATCACCTTGGTATCTCCTTCGGGAAAACCAATGCAACGCGAGGCCGACTTGATTGATGTGTGGTTTGATTCGGGGTCCATGCCCTATGCACAATGGCACTATCCTTTTGAAAACAAAGAACTCATCGACAAGGAGCATTTTTATCCTGCAGATTTTATTGCAGAAGGGGTAGACCAAACGCGTGGATGGTTTTATACCCTACACGCAATTAGCACCTTGGTATTTGACTCTGTTGCTTATAAAAATGTGGTTTCCAACGGTTTGGTACTCGACAAATACGGCAAGAAAATGTCCAAACGTTTGGGCAATGGCATCGACCCTTTTAAAACCATGGATACGTACGGACCCGACGCTACGCGTTGGTACATGATCTCCAATGCCAATCCTTGGGACAACTTGAAATTTGACATCGATGGGATTGACGAGGTGCGGAGAAAATTCTTTGGAACCCTTTACAATACCTATTCTTTCTTTTCTTTGTATGCCAACTTGGACAATTTTAGCTATAAAGAAACTGATATTGTCCTTGAGGAAAGACCTGAAATTGACCGTTGGATCCTATCCGAACTGAACACATTGGTGAAAAATGTGGATGCTTTTTACGAAGCATACGAACCTACCAAAGCGGCGAGGGCCATCCAGGATTTTGTGTCTGAAAACCTGAGCAACTGGTTTGTTCGTTTGAGCAGAAGACGCTTTTGGAAAGGAGACTACAAGCAGGACAAAATCTCTGCCTACCAAAGTTTGTACACCTGTCTTTTGACGGTTGCCAAATTAGGTGCCCCGATTGCGCCTTTCTTTATGGACAACTTGTACAAAGATCTGACAAATGCTGTACAAGGAAACCATGCAGAATCTGTTCACTTGGTGGACTTTCCTACCTGCAACGAAGATTTTATAGACACGTCTTTGGAACGAAAAATGCAAAAAGCACAACAAATTTCCTCTATGGTCTTGTCGCTGCGTAAAAAAGAAATGATCAAAGTACGGCAGCCTTTGCAGCGAGTGATGATTCCTGTATTGGACCAAAGAGAACGCGAGGACATCACCGCCATCCAAGACCTGATCATTTCTGAGGTGAACGTCAAAGAAATTGAACTGATCGACGATGCTTCTGGCATATTGGTTAAAAATATCAAACCTAATTTCAAAGTATTGGGTCCCAAATACGGTAAGGAAATGCGCTTTGTAGGTGCTGCCGTGCAACAGTTTGGTCAAGAAGAAATCCAAACACTCGAAAAATATGGAAAAATAGCCGTCGAAATAAATGGAAATTTTGTAGATTTAAACATAGAGGAAGTAGAAATCACTTCTCAGGATATTGAAGGCTGGTTGGTGACCAATCAAGGGGGCTTGACGGTTGCCTTGGATGTACACATCACCGAGGCGCTTCGCAAAGAAGGCATCGCAAGGGAATTGATCAATCGCATTCAAAACATTCGAAAAGAAACAGGTTTGGAAGTCACAGACACCATTCACCTATCCCTTGAAGAAGATGCAGCCTTGAAAGAAGCTGTTTTGGAAAATGAAAGCTACATCAAAAGTGAAACCCTCACAAACACTTTGGAATTTTCTACTGCCCTTGAAGAGGGAGTGGTTGTTGAATTTGACGCTATAAAAACGAAATTATTAATTTGTAAATCGTAAACCTATGGAAAACATCAAAGCCCAATACGGAGAAGAAAATTTGAAGGAATTCAAAGAAATCATTCTAAAAAAAATAACTCGGGCACAAGAAGATTTGGATATTTTGAACAGTGCTTATAAAAACGACAGCACCAATGGAACGGACGATACCTCTCCTACCTTTAAGGCTTTTGAAGAAGGGGCAGCTACCATGGCAAAAGAAGCCAATGTCCAACTTGCCATCCGTCAAGAAAAATTCATTCGAGACCTCAAAAACGCTTTGTTGCGCATTGAAAACAAAACCTATGGCGTTTGTCGTGTTTCTGGAAAACTGATTCAAAAGGAACGCCTCAAACTGGTTCCACATGCCACGTTGAGCATTGAAGCCAAAAAGCAACAATCGTAATTTCACCCTATTGAAAAGAGCAGCCCTTTTGATTTTTGCCGTTTTGGCCCTTGACCAAATCAGTAAAATTTGGATCAAAACACACTTATCCCTCGGAGAAGAGATTTATGTTTTTGATTGGTTCCGCATTTATTTTATCGAAAACAATGG
>DLQL01000080.1:0-23609 GCA_002477565.1 Flavobacteriaceae bacterium UBA7433 | reverse complement strand
GGGGCTTTGGGAAACATTCTTGACTCTGTCTTTTACGGGGTACTCTTTGACCATTCCAACCACCAGTTGGCAACTCTTTTTGCAGCTGAACCCTACGGCACCCTATTTCATGGAAAGGTAGTAGACATGCTTTATTTCCCGATGTGGAAAGGCGTACTCCCCTCATGGTTTCCTTTTATCGGTGGTGAGAATTTCACGTTTTTCAATGCCATTTTCAATGTGGCAGATTCGGCAATCAGTATTGGAGTCACTTTGTTGATTTTGTTTGGAAATAAACTGTTCCCGAAAACGAATTAGTCCTCAATTTTTTTTGTTGAAAAAGACGACAGCCAATTTGAGTTGGAAGACACATAAAAACTTCGCATCAATAGAATTTCACAGTGCCCTAAATGGCAATAAATTAGATTCGTTGTGGGTTCAATGAGCTCAAAGAAATTTCGCTTGACTCTTCGCTTGCCTCTTTGTCATCTAATGTATTTGACATAGAAAAAGAGGACTCAATTGCTGTTTTTCAACAACCTTCTTCCTCACAACAATTGGGCTGTTTGAGCCACTTGCACGACAACACGGCGAGCAGTGCCCCCAAAACAGGTGCTGTCAAATAGAGCCAAAGGTTTTCCAAATGCCCGGAGAGCAAAGCCGGTGCAAAAGAACGCACAGGATTCATCGACGCATTGGTCATCGGACCTGCAAAAAGTGCTTCTAACATAACCACCCCTCCAATGGCAAAGCCAGCAATAATTCCCACTTCTTTGGCGCCTGTGGACACATTGATGATGACCATCATCAAAAAGAAAGTCAACAGTGTTTCCAAGACAAAAGCACGGAACGGGTCTATCAATTCAGAAGGTTGGGTCCCTCCTAAAAATTCACTTGTAGGAAAGAGGTACAACAACAGACTGCTGGCCAACAAGCCTCCGAGAAGTTGTGCCGCAATGTATTTGGGGACTTCTTTCCATGAAAATTTTTTGGCATAGGCAAAAGCGATGCTGACCGCTGGATTCAAATGTGCTCCCGAAATGTCTCCCAATGCGTAGATCATGGCCATAACGATGAAACCCCAAGTAAGTCCAATCCCCACATGGGTAACGTCTCCTCCAGTAATTTCATTGATGGTCATGGCACCTGTACCACAAAAGACAAGAGAAAAGGTGCCAATACATTCTGCATAGTATTTTTTCACGATCGAGGGGTTTGGTGTTCTGTTATTTGGTTTTCTCCAACCACTTGGCCAGCGATACTTCATCGTGGATCAAGTTTCTCAGGCTGGCTATGGGCAAACGTTGCTGTTCCATCGTATCACGATGACGAATGGTCACAGTTTCGTCGGTCAACGTTTGGTGGTCCACGGTGATGCAAAACGGGGTTCCTGCAGCGTCTTGCCTTCTGTATCGCTTTCCAACAGCGTCTTTTTCATCGTAGAGCACGTTGAAGTCAAATTTCAACTCCTCAACAATCTTTTTGGCAACTTCAGGCAATCCATCTTTTTTGACCAATGGGAATATTGCCGCTTTGGTAGGCGCCAATACAGCAGGTAGTTTTAAGACGGTTCTCGTGGTGCCATTCTCAAGTGCTTCTTCTACCAATGCTTTTGAAAAGACTGCCAAAAACAAACGGTCCAATCCAACTGAGGTTTCCACTACGTAAGGGACATAGCTCTCGCCCAACTCGGGATCGAAATACTGTATTTTTTTTCCAGAATGGGTTTCGTGGGCTTTTAAGTCAAAATCGGTTCGGGAATGGATGCCTTCCAATTCTTTGAATCCAAAAGGAAATTTGAATTCAATGTCTGCGGCGGCATCTGCGTAATGAGCCAATTTGTCGTGGTCGTGAAAACGGTAGTTGTCAGCGCCCAAACCTAAAGAAAGGTGCCATTTCAGTCGGGTTTCTTTCCACTGCTCGTACCATTCTTTTTGGGTGCCAGGACGCACAAAAAATTGCATCTCCATCTGTTCGAATTCGCGCATGCGAAAGATAAACTGGCGTGCGACAATTTCGTTTCGAAAGGCTTTTCCGGTTTGTGCAATCCCAAAAGGAATTTTCATCCTTCCTGTTTTTTGCACGTTTAAAAAGTTGACAAAAATTCCTTGAGCCGTTTCAGGACGCAGGTACAAGTCCATGGCAGAATCTGCTGAAGCACCTAGTTTGGTGCCAAACATCAAGTTGAACTGCTTTACGTCTGTCCAGTTTTTTGATCCAGACAAGGGACAGGCGATTTCGAGCTCTTCAATCAAGGCTTTGACATCTGCCAAATTTTCTGCCTCCAAAGACTGTCCCATTCTTTTGAGAATGGCAGCTCCTTTTTCTTGATAACCCAAGACACGAGGGTTGGTGGCTATGAATTGTGTTTTGTCAAAGGAATCTCCAAAGCGTTTTTGTGCTTTGGCAACTTCTTTTTCTATTTTGGCATCTAGCTTGCCGACATAGTCTTCGATCAGAACATCGGCGCGGTATCTTTTTTTGGAATCTTTGTTGTCAATCAACGGGTCGTTGAAGGCGTCTACATGCCCGGAGGCTTTCCATGTGGTGGGGTGCATAAAAATCGCGGCGTCTAAACCGACGATGTTGTCGTTCATTTGCACCATGGATTTCCACCAGTATTCGCGTATGTTTTTCTTCAGTTCTACCCCGTTTTGAGCGTAGTCATAAACGGCACTTAGGCCGTCGTAAATTTCACTGGACTGGAAGACATATCCGTATTCCTTTGCATGTGAAACTACTTTTTTAAATTGATCTTCTTGCTTTGCCATCCTGCAAAAATAAGTAATTTCATTTGTTTTGCAGTATTTTTTTTGGAGGATTGGAAGGGGTGTTTTAGAGGCAATGTAGTCTGTGAAATGAGGACAAAAAAAAAGAGTGAAGTTGCCTTCACTCTTTTTCTATATTGGTGTTTTTCTTAGAAAATCCCCAAAAAGGATTCTTTCAATGTGAACGTTGTCGTTCCAAGAACGTTTGCATCTAAGTATGCAGCAACTGTATAAGTTCCTTTGCTCAAGGTTCCTTTTTCTACAGCGACATCAAATAGAACATCTGTTTCCTTGTTTTGGTAGTTGACAGTAGCTACATCCGAGTAAGATACCTCTGTGCCTCCTGCATTGAATGTCCCTTTAGAAGCTACGACAGTTCCACTTGCATCTTTGATCACAAAATAAACTTGTTTTTCTCCACTTGCTGCAATTTCATTTGCATCGATGATCATAGAGATTTGGACTGTTGTTGTTTTTTTGTATCGGTTTGTTTCTTTCAAAGCACCGCTGCCCAATTTTTTCATGGACACAGCAGTCAAATCATCTCCTGTCAATACAGCTGCGATGGCTACTTTTGAAGTCAAATCTTTGTTCTCAGAAATCAATTCATCGTTGGCTGCAGTTTGTGTAACGATTGTTTCGTTCGCAACCACTAGTTCCCCGTTCAATTTCGTGTTTTCCAATGACAAAGCTTCCAATTGTGCAAACAATTCTTTGTTTTGTTGCTGCAATTTATACACTTTGTTTTTGTAACGTCTGATCAGTTTGTAGTTGGTTTTCCTTTCGCTGCTCAAAGAATCTCTGTAAGAAATGATGTCTGCACGTGCCGCAGTCAATTCATCGGTCAAAGAAGTGTTTTCTACCAGCTTCGCATCATATTGAGCGATCATTGAAGTCAATTCAGTTTGAATTGCTGTCTTTTCAGTTTCCAATTCTGCTTGGATCTCTGCGTGTTGTCCATTTGCATACAAAGCATAACCAATTGCTGCAACAAGTAAAACCGCTAATACGATAACGATTGATTTTCCTGAATTTTTATTTTCCATGTTTAAGAATTTATTTTCATGTTTTGAAACAGCAAAATTAACATTAATAATGGAAATTCCTATAAAATTTACAATATTGATTGCATCCCAACAATTAAAACTCAAATTTTAGGTATTTTTATGTGAAAAATGCGTGTGCTGTTCTTAAAAGACCTTTGGAACTTGTTTTTTCCAGACTTGTGTTGTGCCTGTCACAAGCAGTTGATTCGAAACGAAACGCTTCTTTGTGTTCATTGCCGACACGACCTGCCTTTTGCAGGCCTTTCGAATCTCAAAGAAAATTCTTTGGAAAGGTCTTTTTACGGACGCCTACCGATCACAAGTGCAACCGCGCTTTTTACATTTCATAAAAAAGGGAAAATACAGCAATTGATTCACCTGTTAAAATACCAGAACCGCCAAGACATTGGTGTTTTTATGGGAACTCTTCTGTCCAGAGAGCTTTTGGAAAGCGATCGATTTAAAGACATCGACCTGGTCCTTCCAGTTCCACTTCATCCAAAACAATTCAAAAAACGGGGCTACAACCAACTGACCCTGTTTGGCAAGGAAATGGCAAAAAATCTCAAATGTCCTTATGAAGAAAAAATCTTGATCCGAACGGCTTCCGCAAAAACACAAACCAAAAGCAGAAGAACAGACCGTTTTAGAAACACCTCCCTCTCCTTTGAAGTGACTGACTGCTCTTTGTTAGAAAACAAACACGTATTGCTCGTTGACGATGTGATCACCACAGGTGCCACTATGGAAGCTTGCTGCAGCGCATTGTTGAAAACCAAAAACGTACAACTCAGCATCGCAGCCATCGCCTGTCCACAAGAGTACAGCATTTGAACCTTGTCTTAAAAAGCACTTTCTTATTTCGAGAATCTACGCAAGATTTTGTATTCTTGCTTTGAAATAAATTGTTACTTTGTAGCTTACAATACCAAACTCTTTTTTGTGAAAAATTTACTTCTTTTGTTTACGCTCTTGATTTTGACAGCAAGCCTCTCGTCCAATTGCGCGCGCAAAGGAAATCCAATGGGAGGGCCAAAAGACAGTATTTCTCCAGTCATGGTAACAGCAAATCCTGCCTATAAATCCATCCATTTCAATTCCAAAAAAATAAAGTTGAATTTTGATGAATACGTAAAATTCAAAGACCTGAACAAACAGCTGATTGTTTCGCCGCCTCTAAACCATCCTTCCATTATCAAGCCTTCAGGAACTGCGAGCAAAACCATCAGCATTGAAATCATGGACACTCTAAAAGAAAACACCACCTATGCTTTTAATTTCGGCAACAGCATCGTCGACAACAACGAAGGCAATCGTTTGGGGAGTTTTAAATATGTGTTTTCGACGGGGAGTTATGTTGATTCTTTAGAAGTGCAAGGGGTGGTTTCGGATGCATTTGATGAAGAAGTAGCTGACAATATTGCCGTTCTTTTGTATGAAATAGACAGCAGCTATACCGATTCGCTGGTGTATAAAGAAAAACCAGACTACGTGACAAGCACCTTAGATTCGGTTTCTTTTCACTTGACGAATATCAAGAAGGGCAGCTATCAAATGGTCGCCTTAAACGATTACAACAGCAATTACCTTTTCAATCCCAAACAAGACCAAATTGCTTTTGTCAAAGACCCCGTCAAAATCCCTTCTGAAAAGGCGTTTCACTTGCGGTTGTTTTCGGAAATCCCACCCTTTCAACTGAAACGTCCTTTGGAAAGTGGCGTTGGAAAAATCATTTTTGGCTTTGAAGGAAACGCAAGACCCGTCGAGATCAAACTCTTGACGACAGCACCAAACACATTTAAAAGTTTTGTCAACTTTGAAAAAGAGACGGACACCTTGAATTATTGGTATGTGCCTTTTGAAACCGATTCTTTGCAATTTCAAGTGACTGCAAAAAATCTGGACACCTTATTTACAGTGCAACTTCGCACTTCCAAAATGGATTCCTTGACCCTCAAGGCCGTTCACAGCAAAACCCTACACCCCAAAGACACATTTGCCCTCGAGAGCAACATTCCCATAGAATCCATAGACCCCTCTCGAATACGTTTGTTTGACAAAGACACCCTACAAGTCGATTTTACGCCTTTTTTAAACAGTTCCAAAACAAAAATATCGTTGGACTTCCGAAGAAAACCAAAAGAAAACTACCTATTGGAAGTCCTTCCAAACAGCTTGGTGGACTTTTACGGATTCACAAATGATACACTGGTTTACCGCTTAAAAACCTTGGATAGTGAAGCGTATGGCGCTATTGAAATGAACGTACAAGGCCTCCCCAACACAGCCCTAATCGCTGAGTTGTTCTCTGAAAAAGAAGGCGTAATCGAGCGGCAGTTTTCAAATGAAAAAAACCGGTTTGTCTTTGAGCAACTTGTGCCAAAAACTTATAAATTTCGAGTGATTGCCGACTCAAACAAGAATGGGAAATGGGATACAGGGAACTTTCTGAAAAAGTTGCAACCCGAAGAAGTATTCTATTACCCTCAAGAAATCAAACTAAGAGCCAATTGGACCGTCAATGAAACTTTTGTTTTGGAGTTCCAACCTTCGGTTATAGAGTCTGTTGCGAAAGATTCTTTGACCCAAATAAACTCAGACTAATTTTTTTATAGACAGCACCACGCCCAAATGAATTCCTTCGTGAAAAGCATTGAAACTGAGGGCTTCTTCAATGTTAGAAAGAACGATTCCAACACTCGTAGTGTAAGGCGTATAGTTCTTAAAAACACCTGCTTCAAGGTCTTTTTTCAAGGCCAAAGGAAGATCGACAAATAAGGATTTGATCGCCTCAAAATTTTGCTGAGAAATCGCTTTGGAAGGTACTGTTCCCTTCTGAAAACCCTGAATCATATCCTCGGGAACCGCACAAGGCAATCCCGACAATTTGTAACACAACAGTTGCTGGGTCACAACCAAGTGGGCCAAGTTCCAAGCAATGCTGTTTCGATGTCCCTTTGGAATGGCATTGACCTGTTCGAGTGTCAAACCTTCAATGATTTTTAAAAAAAGAGCTCTCGCTTTGCCGAGATGGGTCAATGGAATGTTCATGGACGTGTTTTTAGTTTGAAAATTTTCGATAAAAGTATCGAATTTTAAATAGAAAATCGGCTATTTTTGAGGGCGATCAGTTTGGACTTTTACTCTTTTACAACGTATGAAAAAAATATACCATTTGAAAACTTGTGACACCTGTCGCAAGATCTTAAAAAACAGCACCTTGGAAGGGGTAAAACTTCAAAACATCAAAGAGACGCCTGTCACAGAAAAAGAGCTAGAAGAAATGCACACTTTGACAGGTAGCTATGAAGCTTTGTTGAACAAACGTGCGAGGATCTACAAAGAAATGGGATTGAAAGACCAAGTCTTAACAGAGACTGCCTGTAAAGAATTGATTTTAGCAGATTACACCTTCTTAAAAAGACCCGTGGCCATTTTAGACAAAGAGATTTTTGTTGGAAACAGCAAAAAAGTAGTCGAAGCCATGCAGCTTGCATTGGAACAAAAAACAAACACCTCTCCTGTTTGTGACTAGGCTATTTTTTGGCGTATAGCATTGGATTCAACGCTTCGTCGTTGTACATTTTCATCTGTTTGTACACTTTCATAAACTTGTCGCCGCTTTCAATATCAGCAATCAAATCATCGATGGCTGTAGAAAGGTCTCTTCGTTGTTCTAATAAAATAGTGAGTTTTTCTTGGCAGCTGGTCTTGTGGGTTTCAGAAGCCGAAGTTCTGTTCGCTTCTTCACGCATGTGGTATATTTTCAAAGCCAATATCGACAAGCGGTCTATTGCCCAAGCAGGACTTTCAGAATTGATTTTTGCGTCGGGCTTGGCAGCTACTTCTGTATACTTGTGTAAAAAATAACTGTCTACATATTCAACCATGTCAGTGCGGTCTTGGTTGGAAGCATCTATTTTTCTCTTTAAGGCCAAAGCTTCAATCGGATCGATTTCTGGCAATCGGATGATGTCTTCGTAATGCCATTGCACCGTGTCTATCCAGCATTTTCGATGGAGCAAATATTCCAAGGAACGGGCCTCGTATGGGTTTTCAAAAGACTGGTCTACACTGTCAATTTCGTGGTATCTGGAAATTGCTTTGTCAAAAATTTGGTTGTAAGCTGCTGCTTTCATCTCTTGCTGTTTTGTTCTTATATGATCACAAAAAGTCCTTGTGAGTTTTTAAATTTAGGCAAATTTACGGGTAATTAATGTAACAAAGCGTTCCTCATAAGCTTCTTTTCCGTTCCAGTCGTAATCGGGTTTTACCGTCTTGTTCAGAAATTTATTGGCGTCCTTTTCTGTTTTAAAAGAATTGAGCTGAGACACAACCCGGTTGAAATCTTCTTGGCTTCCCTCAAACAGGTGTTTTACAAAAGCAATTCGGTCATTGAGCCCTATTTGCAAGTTGCTGTGTACCAATTTGTCGTTCAATGATTTTTTTTGAGGTTCTTCCACTCGGACTGCTTTCTCAAACATTTCAGTGGCCACGTCGACGGGAATGGTGTCCTTGAGTTCTTCCTCCAAAGTGGGGTTGCCTAATTGGATTCGCTCTGGCGTGGAAGTTATGGCTTCTACAGAAAATAAATCCTCTTCAACTGGCGGCGGCGGGCTTTGTTTTACAGGCTTGCTTTTTGGTGCTGCTTTCTTTTTCTTTTCTTTTGGGGGAGCTGCCGCTGTTGCAATTTCTTCTTTGGGAGTGCCTTGAGATTTGGACTCCTCCTGCTGGGTGATTTTCTCCAAAATCTCCTCTTTAGTCTCTGCGACATTCGGGGTGGTTTGCAGATAGCGGTCTACAAAAGCCAAAACCGACAATTTTTCATAAGCGTCTTTGGCTCTTTGTTGCAAAGCGACCACATCGCCTTTGTTTTTCATCTGTAAAATTCCATGAGCGATGCTCACCAATTCTGCTTCTATTTTTTTGTGCATAACTTGATGGATTTAGTATGGCTGTACTTGTATTAATTTTGATAAATTTGTGAAGGGTTGTTTAGAAAATTTCTACACTCCTCCATACACGATTTAAAATTACAAAATGTTTCTTGAAAATAACGTAAATCAGACAGAACAATTTGGGTGGATCGAAGTAATCAGTGGTTCGATGTTTTCGGGAAAAACAGAAGAGCTGATTCGCAGACTTCGACGCGCAAAAATCGCCAAACAAAAAGTGGAAATCTTCAAGCCGTCCATCGACGCTCGCTACGACCCAGAAAAGATCGTCTCTCACAACGCCAACGAAATCCGCTCGACACCTGTACCTGCTTCCTCCAACATCTCCTTATTGGCCAATGATGTTGACGTGGTTGGCATTGACGAGGCCCAGTTTTTCGACGATGAGATTGTCACCGTCTGCAACGACTTGGCCAACCGAGGCATTCGCGTGATTGTGGCTGGCTTGGACATGGATTTCAAAGGCAAGCCCTTTGGGCCGATGCCGGCGCTTATGGCTACTGCCGAATACGTCACCAAAGTACATGCTGTCTGCACAAAGACAGGCAACCTAGCTCACTTTAGCCATCGAAAAACCGCAGATGAAAACTTGGTCATGCTCGGCGAAATCGAAGAATACGAACCTTTGAGCAGGGCTGCCTTTTTCAAAGAAAGGAACACGAACAAGTCGGACTCAAAAAAGAAAAAATGACAAAACTCAGCCCTGTAAGCGTTCTTGAAATCGACCTCGACGCAGTCCTTCACAACCTTCATTATTTTAAGAGTAAGCTTCAAACTCATACCAAGGTATTGGCTGTAGTCAAAGCTTTTTCTTACGGACTTGATGCGGTTGCAATTGCGCGGTTTTTGGAAAAAAATAAGGTGGATTACCTCGCAGTCGCTTATGCTGCTGAGGGAGTCGCACTCAGAAAAGCTGGGGTGCAGTTGCCTGTCTTGGTATTGCACCCGCAAGTCCCAAACTTTCAAACACTTATTGACTATCAGTTGGAGCCCAACCTCTATTCCTTTTACACCTTGGATGCCTTTGTCAAGATTGCGAAAAAAAACCATCTAAAAGACTATCCTACCCATCTGAAATTCAACACAGGCTTGAATCGATTGGGTTTTAAAAAAGAAGATCTCTCACAAATACTCGAGGTATTAAAAGATAGCGCCTGCCTAAAAATCCAATCTGTATTTTCACATTTGGCTGCGAGTGAAGATGCGAGTGAAAAAGAATTTACCAAAAACCAAATCGACCAATTTTCCAACCTGACAACGCAGCTTCAAAAACAGTTGGACTACCGACCTATTTTGCACCTATCCAACACCTCTGGAGTACTGAATTATGCCGAAGGGCATTTTGACATGGTTCGTTTGGGCATTGGTTTGTACGGCTTTGGAAACACTCCTGAAGAAACCAGCAACCTGAAAAATGTTGGATCCCTAAAATCCATCATTTCTCAAATTCACGTACTTGAAAAAGGAACCTCTTTGGGATACAACAGGGCTTTTGTCGCAGTGAAAACTACGCGAACCGCTACCATTCCCGTCGGCCATGCAGATGGAATTTCAAGAAGCCTTGGCAACGGAGTGGGCTCGGTACAAATTCACCACCAGAAGTGTGCCATCTTAGGAAATGTATGCATGGACATGCTCCTGGTCGATGTCACGGAAGTTCCCTGCAAAGAAGGAGATCCGGTAGTGCTTTTTGACTCACAAGAAACTGTCGAAGAATGGGCGGAGAAATCCAACACCATATCCTATGAAATTTTGACAGGTATCTCTCAGCGAATCCCAAGAAAAATAAAAGGAGATTCTTAAGAATTACAGCAGTCCTTACTATTTAAAAAAGTAAAAAAATATTTTTGCTTGTCTCTAAAAAAATCCCTTTTGGCGACAAAAAACAACTCTTTGTCGAAAAAAAAAGGAAATCAGCATTCTTTGAGTGTATATTTGATTGAAGAACTAGATACGAATTTCTAAACTTGTTTTAGAATTTTTCATAAAAGTTACAGAGTGCAATTTTCTATTAGGGTTAGCGAAAATTGTTTAATAATAGAGGTTATTTTATAACCTCTATTTTTTTGCCCCTACCACAATCACAATTTCTCCCTTCAACACGTGTTCAGTAAAATAAGCAATCACTTCTGTGAGTGTTCCCCGTTGGGTTTCTTCAAACATTTTGGTCAGTTCTCGAGAAACTGAGACCTGTCGATCTGCCCCAAAATAAGTTGCAAAATGACCGAGAGTTTTCAACAATTTGTGTGGGGATTCATAAAAAATCATCGTACGGGTTTCTTCAGCAAGCTCCGTCAGAAGGGTATGCCTTCCTTTTTTGACAGGTAAAAATCCTTCAAACACAAATTTATCATTGGGCAAGCCACTGTTGACCAATGCGGGAACAAAAGCAGTAGCCCCCGGAAGACACTCAATAGAAACCCCTGCTTGGACACAAGCTCTTGAGAGCAAAAACCCAGGATCAGAAATGGCAGGTGTTCCCGCATCTGAAATCATGGCTACAGCCTCTCCACTTTGAATTCTCATCACGATCCGATCCACCATTTTATGCTCGTTGTGCATGTGATGGCTCATCATGGGGGTGGCAATTTCAAAGTGTTTCAATAACTTGCCTGAAGTCCGTGTGTCTTCGGCCAAGATCAAATCTACTTCTTTGAGTGTGCGCAGGGCGCGGAAGGTCATGTCTTCCAAATTGCCAATAGGGGTCGGTACTAAATAGAGCTTTGCTTCCAATGAAATGTCGTTTGCGTTCAAAGTTACTAAAGATTCTAGGAATGAAAACTTTATTTTGATCGGATTGCTCTCAAATCCAAAGCAGCGCAAAGAAAGCTCAAGTACAATTCTACAATTCGGCAATTAAATACTAAATTTGCAAGGGCCAAGTCGGTCAAGAAAATAAAAATAGCTTGGGAGTGGAAACGACCCTCCTTCTAAACAAAACTACCATGTACAGAAGTCATACAAACGGAGAACTAAACCTCTCAAATGTTGGTCAAGAAGTAACCCTCTCTGGATGGGTTCAAAAAGTTCGCGACAAAGGGTTTGTCATTTGGATCGATTTAAGAGATCGTTATGGCATTACGCAACTGATCCTCGACGAAGACCGAACGGATACGTCGCTTTTGGAAAAAACAAAAACATTGGGCCGAGAATTTGTCATTCAAATTCGAGGAACTGTAATTGAACGCCAATCAAAAAATGAAAAAATAAAAACAGGTGCCATCGAAGTATTGGTCTCTGAAATGCAGGTACTAAACGAAGCCTTGCTCCCTCCTTTTACCATCGAAGACGAAACCGATGGCGGAGAAGAACTGCGCATGAAATACCGGTATTTAGACATCCGTAGAAACCCCGTAAAAAACAGTTTGATTTTTCGACACCAAGTCACACAAGAAGTCCGCAACTTCCTGACCAACGAAGCCTTTGTAGAAGTTGAAACTCCTTATTTGATCAAATCCACACCCGAGGGAGCACGCGATTTTGTGGTGCCTTCTCGCATGAATTCCGGTCAGTTTTACGCACTGCCTCAATCTCCTCAAACCTTTAAACAACTATTGATGGTCGGGGGAATGGACAAGTATTTTCAAATCGTAAAATGCTTTAGAGACGAAGACTTGAGAGCTGACAGACAACCAGAATTTACTCAGATTGACTGTGAAATGGCCTTTGTGGAGCAGGAGGATATTTTGGATGTTTTTGAAGGATTGACACGTCACCTACTTCAAAAAGTAAACAACATAGAAATTGGTGATTTCCCGAGAATGACCTTTGACCATGCCATGAAAACTTATGGAAACGACAAGCCTGATGTCCGTTTTGGAATGGAGTTTGGGGAGTTGAATACCGTCAGCAAACATCGAAATTTTAAAATCTTTGACGAAGCTGAATTGGTTGTTGGGATAGCCGTTCCTGGTGGCGCCTTTTATACTCGAAAAGAAATCGACAAATTGGTTGACTGGGTCAAAAGACCACAGATAGGTGCTTTGGGAATGATTTATGTAAAGTGCAACGAAGACGGCTCCTTCAAATCCTCGGTAGACAAGTTCTACGACCAAGAAGACTTGGCCAAATGGGCCAAAGAAACAAATGCGAAAGCGGGGGATTTGATATGCGTTCTTTCAGGACAGACCTCCAAAGTAAGAGCGCAAATGAGCGCGCTGCGAATGGAATTGGCCGAACGCCTCGGTTTGCGTAATCCCAAAGAATTTGCCCCCTTGTGGGTTGTCGATTTTCCCTTGTTGGAATGGGATGAAGACTCTGCGCGTTACCACGCCATGCACCACCCTTTTACCTCTCCAAAACCAGAAGACATGCATCTGCTGGACAGCGATCCTGGAAAAGTAAGGGCCAATGCGTATGACTTGGTCTTGAATGGAAATGAGATCGGAGGAGGTTCCATTCGGATTCACGACAAAAAAACGCAAGCCTTGCTCTTTGAGCATTTGGGCTTTCGCCCTGAAGAGGCAGAAGAACAGTTTGGCTTTTTGTTAAACGCTTTTGAATACGGTGCCCCTCCTCACGGTGGGCTCGCTTTCGGTTTGGACCGACTGGTTGCCATCTTGGCGGGAAAAGAAACCATCCGAGATTTTATTGCCTTCCCAAAAAACAACTCAGGTAGAGATGTCATGATCGATGCACCTTCAAAACTAGACGATTCGCAATTGACAGAATTGAGCCTGCAATTGAACCTTGCCGAACACAAAGAAGTCTAAATCACAAATCCCACCTTCAAAAAGAGGGATTTCTCATCTGTAAACCATGTCACCTCAAAAGAAAAACCTCATTACTAAATTTTTGATTTGGAAATACAAACACCTTTCCAATCAACAGTTTATATATGTGGTGAGCATTCTGATCGGTTTGCTTTCTGGTTTGGCTGCAATGGTCATTAAAAACGCAACGCACCTGATTCAAGGTCTTTTAAAAGGCAAGCTCGTTCTCAACGACACCGCGTTTTATTTTGTTTTTCCCTTGATCGGTTTGTTGTTGACACACCTGATCATCAAGTATTTTCTCAAACAAAAGGTCTCTCACGGAATTCCTGCGACCTTGCATGCGATTTCCAAAAGAAAGGGAATCATGAAGCGGTTTCAGATGTACAGTTCCATCCTGACTGCTCCCATCACTGTAGGTTTTGGAGGTTCTGTAGGTTTGGAGGGGCCAACTGTCGCAACGAGTGCCTCCATTGGCTCTAACGTCTCCCGTCTTTTTCATTTGAATCAAAATTCTCGGACACTTTTGATTGGAGCAGCCGCGGCAGCTGCCATGTCCTCAATCTTTAAAGCACCCATCGCAGCGATTGTTTTTGCAGTAGAAATTTTCAGTTTGGACCTGACGCTGGTGTCTTTGATTCCCTTGCTGTTGGCATCGGTTTCTGCCATCTTAACTTCGTATTTCTTTTTGGGAGACGATTCGATTTTGCACTTTCAATTGAAAGATAAATTCATCTTGATTGACACAGGGTATTACATCCTTTTGGGCTTGAGCTGTGGGCTGATCTCCATCTATTTTAGCAAAGTCTATTTTGCCATCGGTCGTTTTTTTGGGGGATTTAAAAAACCCATTCATTCGCTCTTGATTGGTGGTCTCGGTTTGGGAGTACTCCTCTATTTTATTCCACCTCTTTACGGAGAAGGCTTTCAGACCATCAACAAATTGTTGAACGGAAATGTGGAAGGTGTATTCAACCAAAATATTTTTCAGGTGGTCACCGAAAACCAATGGGTCATCATCCTTTTCTTAATTGGATTGGTGGTCTTTAAAGTTGTTGCTACGGCAATCACATTCGGAGCTGGTGGTGTCGGAGGTGTTTTTGCCCCTTCCTTGTTTACAGGGAGTGTTGCCGGCTTTGTGTTTGCGCTGTTTTTCAATACTTTGGGGGTTTCAGAACACCAGTTGTCGCTGAGTAATTTTTCTTTGGTTGGCATGGCTGGACTGATGGCAGGTGTATTGCACGCACCTCTGACCGCCATCTTTCTGATTGCTGAAATCACCAGTGGTCACGAACTGTTTATCCCCCTTATGATTACTGCTGCCATTTCCTTTTTGATTACAAAAAAATACATTCCTTTTAACATTTACGCCTTGGAACTTGCAAAAAAAGGGGAGTTGATAACACACGACAAAGACCAAAATGTACTGCTGTTGATGGACATTGACAAAATTATTGAAACCAATTTTATCCCTTTGCAACCGGACATGAAATTGGGTTATGTCGCCAAACATGCAGTTGCAAAATCTTCGCGAAACAATTTTCCTGTAGTCAACGAGCAGAATGAATTTTTAGGAGTTTTGTTATTGGATGACATCCGTAGCATCATGTTTGACCAAAATCTTTACGAAACTGTTTCTGTTCGAGATTTGATGCACAATTCCGCTGCGGTGATTTTTTATGAAACAGACAGTATGAAGGTCGTGGTGAAAAAATTTCAAGACAGCAGCGCTTGGAACCTGCCCATTGTCAAAGATGGAAAATACCTCGGCTTTATCTCAAAATCAAGACTGCTAACAGCCTACCGTCGAAAACTGATAGAAGTGACAAATTAAACCGATAAAAAAAATGAAAATCCTTATCAGACTCCTTCTCCTCTCTTTTATTTCTCTTGTTGGAACAGGAACTTATTTGCAAAGTGTCAAAGCCGAAAAGGGAGATTTTTACGTGGGAATTGGGGTATTGCTTTTGGCTTTTGTCCTACTTCCTCTCTTTGTATATCATCGGTACAAAGGGAAAGACCTTTCCAAATATTCTTTTAAAAACATGCAGGGCCCCGAAGACAAAGAGCCTTCATAACAAGCGCTTTTAGTTTAAATTTCTTTTTTCGATAAAAAACCGCTTGAGTAAAGTTTCGCATTCCTCCTTTAAAACTCCCGAAGTTACTTGGGTTTTTGGATGCAGAGTTGTCTTGCTATTTACAAAGCCTCTTCGGACATCGGAAGCTCCATATACAATTCGACCGATTTGTGTCCAATAGCTGGCACCTGCACACATTTGACAAGGTTCCAAGGTCACATACAAAGTACATTCTTTCAAATACTTGCCTCCCAAAAAATCTGAAGCCGCCGTAAAAGCTTGCATCTCGGCATGTGCTGTCACATCGTTCAAGGCTTCGGTAAGGTTGTGTCCTCTGGCCACAATCTTGTCGGCAATCACAATCACAGCGCCTACAGGAACCTCTCCTTTGTCAAAGGCCAACTGTGCCTCTTGGAGTGCTCGACGCATGTAATACGTGTCGTCATAGGGTTGAATCATGCCACAAATATAAGTTTAAAATAAATGGCCTTCTCCACAAAAATAAGCGGAGTTAAAAATACCCTTTACAGGATGCCAACTACCTGCAGGGATTGTCGTAATTTTGAATCCGTGAAAGAATCCCTATTGAAATACATCACCAATCCCGAGGACCTCAAAAAGGTTTCTGCTGCGCAACTGCCAATATTGGCGAAAGAGTTGCGGGCTTTTATCATCAATGTGTTGTCGACTAAAAAAGGACATTTGGGGGCCAGTTTGGGAGTGGTGGAATTGACACTTGCATTGCACTATGTGTTTGACACTCCAAAAGACCGACTGATTTGGGATGTGGGTCACCAAGCCTATGTTCATAAAATTTTGACGGGTCGAAAAGACGTCTTCCATACCCAAAGACAATTTGGAGGAATCAGTGGTTTTCCAAAAAAATCCGAGAGTGCTTATGATGCTTTTGGCACAGGACATTCCTCTACTTCCATTTCAGCAGCCTTGGGCATGGCCATGGCTGCTCAAATAAAAGGAGCTCCAGAAAGGCAACACATTGCAATCATTGGCGATGCTTCGATTGCTGCCGGAATGGCCTTTGAAGGGTTGAACCACGCCGGAGCAACAACAGCCAATTTGTTGGTGGTTTTGAACGACAATTCCATGGGCATTGACCCAAGTGTTGGAGCGCTCAAAGAGCATCTTATGAAAACCAAAACAGGACAAAACAGCCAACAAAACAGCCTTGTCGAATCTTTAAATTTTTACTACTCCGGACCTGTTGACGGGCATGATTTGCCCGCTCTTATTTCAGCACTCAAAAATTTGAAAACCGTAAAGGGACCTAAGTTTTTGCACGTGATCACCACCAAAGGGAAAGGCTTGAAAAAAGCAGAACAAGACCAAGTTACCTACCATGCGCCTGGAAAATTTGACAAAATAACCGGAGAAATTGACTCCCAAAATACTGTAAACGAAATTCCAAAATACCAAGATGTATTTGGACTTACCATGGTAGAATTGGCCAAAAACAACCCAAACATTGTAGGAATCACCCCTGCCATGCCAACCGGAAGTTCCCTAAAGTTTATGATGGACGCTTTCCCTGAAAGGGCCTTTGACGTAGGGATTTCAGAACAACACGCTGTGACCTTGGCCGCTGGAATGGCCTCGGAAGGGATGCTCCCCTATTGTGCCATTTATGCTACATTTTTACAACGTTCCTACGACCAAATCATACACGATGTGGCCCTTCAAAACCTGCCAGTTGTCTTTTGTTTGGACAGGGCAGGCTTGGTCGGAGAAGACGGGGCGACTCACCACGGAATTTTTGACATCGGATTTTTGAGGTGCATTCCCAACATGGTTTTGTTTGCTCCGATGAATGCCCGCGACTTGCGAAATATTTTATACACCGTTCAATTGAAAACTCTCCCTCACCCCATAGCTATTCGATATCCAAGAGGCCGAGCAGAAGTTGCCGATTGGAGAGGTCCTTTTGAAGAGATTCCCTTAGGGAAAGGACGGGTAGAAAAAGAGGGCGACACACTGGCGCTCCTTTCTATAGGAACCCTAGGAAATACAATAAATTCCATTGTCAATGATTTGCCCGCCGCAGAACAGTCAAAAATTGCACATTACAACTTGCTTTTTATCAAGCCTCTTGACACAAAACTGCTGCATTCCATCTTTGTGAAATTCAAGCAAATCATGACTTTTGAAGACCATGCTGTCAAAGGAGGCTTTGGAAGTGCCGTTCTTGAGTTTGCCCAAGAAAACAACTATGCGAATCACGAAATCGAAATCATCGGTATCCCTGATGCTTTTGTGGAACATGGATCTTTGGAAGACCTAAAGAAAAGCATTGGGTTGGACGCAAAAACATTGAAAGAAAAAATCCAAAACAAACTCTAATTTGGCACTTTATTTGATATAATGTGTGTTTATAAATTTTATGAAACAACGTCTTCCCATTGGCATGCTTCTCCTTGTTTCTTGGAGTGTGTTTTCAAATGTTGAAACCGATTCCATTTTAGCAAAAAAATGGACGCAAGAGAAAACCCTAGGACTAATCTTGACACAGACTGCATTCGTGAACTGGAATGCAGGGGGTGAAAATTCGATTGCTGGGATCGCTTCGATAAATTTAAAATTCAATTATAAAAAAGACCGTATTTCCTGGAACAACACTATTAGGGGTCGCTATGGCCTGAACAAAGAAGCAGCTGAACAGGTGCGTAAGACAGAGGATGTCTTCGAAATCACCTCAAATTTTAGCTACCAACACCGTGAAAAATCACAATGGTACAATTCTGCGCGATTCAATTTTAGGACACAGTTTGCAAATGGCTACAAATACCCAGATCGTGCGCTTTCCATCTCCACATTTTTTGCCCCTGCTTATCTTTTTTTAGGTGTGGGGACCCAATTTACCTCTTCCAAAAAAAAGTACAAACTGTACTTGTCTCCTCTCACCAATAAAACTACTTTGGTACTCAACCAACGCTTGGCAAATAGCGGTGCTTTTGGAGTCGAAAAAGCGGTCTATAAAGACGGTGTACTCGTCGAAGAAGGAGCCAATGCAAAAATCGAATTTGGGACTTTGTTGACCGGTGAATGGCGGCACGAAATTATGGAAAATGTCCTGATGAACAACAAATTGATTTTGTATTCTGACTACCTCAACAAATACGGAAACATTGATTTTGATTGGGAATTGACCTTTGATTTAAAGGTCAACAAACACATCAAAGCAAACATCGGAACTCACCTTCTTTATGACGATGACGTCAAAGACAAGGAGTCTGATAGGCCAAAAATCCAATTGAAACAACTTTTGGGTGTGGGCTTGACCTATGCTTTTTAAAAAAATCAATTGAAATTGAAGCGCACGATAAACTCGTGTGTTCCTGTGGCCACCGTATTGAGTTCTGAAATGGTGGCTTCGTAGGCATAGCCAAAATGAGTTTTGTCCATTACTTTCAACAAAAAGGAACCGATAAAGGAGCTGTTCAATCGGTGGCTAAATCCCAATTCTAATTTATTAGAAATGTCCGCCGTCACACTCAAATCTATCAAAGCTGTCTCGTCGGAAACGATTCTTGAAAAAACAGCAGGTGTCAAATCCAAATCATTGTTGACCTTAAATCGGTACCCTCCTCCGACATAGAGGTGAAGTTTTTCAGAAACCCCTTCAACTTCGACCTGACCCGCCCCTAATGTTGGTTTTTGAACCTCACTCAAAAGCAAATTTGGGGAAGACAGGTGCACGTAATACCGGCTTCCTTTTAAGTAGGCACCTACACCCACCAAGGGACTAGAAGTACTGACATTTTCATTAAACAAAGGGTCGTTGTTCAATCCCAAAGAATTGAAATCAATGTTGTACATAGACAAGCCGGCTTTCAAACCAAAATAAAGGTTGGTGGTGGGAGCCATTTGCAATTTGTAAGAGAAATCTACCGCCACATCCGTTTGTTTTGACACAAATACTTTGTCATTGACCAAGGACAAGCCCAAGCCAACATTCTCGCCAAATGATTGGGAATAGGAAGCCATTTGTGTGACCGGTTCGTCTTCGAGATCCATCGCTTGTTTTCGAAAGCCCAAGTTCAATGCTCCAGCTCCATTTGCACCTGCATAAGCAGGATTGATGAGGTTCATATTGTACCGGTACAACAAATAATTGGGTGCTGTTTCTTGAGCAAACAATGTCACAGAAAACAGAAAGAATAAAATAAGTATGGAAATGTTTTTCATCTAAATTAAATTTAATATTTGATATATACGACCCCTTTCTTGGTATAGCCCTTTTCGTAGAAAGGGGCTACGGGCGCTCCTGAGTTGAGTCGGTAGTAATACGTTCCTACGGGTAACTTTTCAGCACTACCCACGTTGGAAAACCCATCCCAATCACTGTTTGCACTCAACTTCCCATCGTATACCAAAACTCCTGAGCGATTGAAGATTTGAATTTGATGTTTCGGATACATCTCAGCTACGTGGTTCAATAGCCAGGTGTCATTACTTCCATCTCCATTGGGGGAGAAGCCTTTTGAAATAGCTGTACTAATGTCAATAACAAAATCACAAATATCACCTTTTCCATCTTCATCTACATCCAACTGATTTGAATTGGAAACCAATACACAGTTGTCGTCTTCATCTAAAACGCCATCGTTGTCGTCATCTGTATCACTCACATCTCCTTCTCCGTCGTTGTCGGTATCTTTTTGATCTGGATTGAAATCCAAGGGAGCATTGTCTAAATTGTCCAAAACGCCATCGTTGTCATCATCTTCATCACAGGCATCTCCCTCTCCGTCGTTATCGTTGTCTCCTTGTCCTGGATTGGAAACCAAAATACAATTGTCAATCAAATTGTTGACCCCATCTCCGTCTTCATCTGAAATGACGAGTAACTGCAATTGAATTTTTTTTGTTTGCACTCCAGAGGTAAACAAGGCCTCGATGTCAAATACATCTTGGGAAAGATCAACTAGGTTTCGAATAGTGATGGTCACTGCTCCGTTTAGGGTAGCGTCGATGGGAAGGGTTTCACTAAAAACTACCTCAGAGCCTGTCGGAACTCCGTCTATACTGATGTCTAAAGGCCCCGCAAAGCCGTTTATCAATTCATAGTCAATGACAAAAGAGGCATCCCCTCCTTTTGCAATTGTCAAAATAGGAGCTTTGCTGGACAAAACAAAGGTGGCTGTATTGGCTTCAAAAACACCCGTAAACAAGCCCCTTCCATAGGTCGCTGCCAAGACTTTATGTCCTTCTTTTCTGTACTGCAGGTCGGTAACTTTGACGTCTGACATGCCGTTGTATGCATGTTCCCAATTGGGTACTGAATCCTCCCAGTTTTCGGTTTTCCAAACACCCAATTCCGTCCCAACAATCACTTCATTGGGTTCGATAGGGTTTTGCAAAATACTTTTTACTGGAAGGTCTGGAAGGTCTCCTTCTTTAGAAGTCCAAGTGCTTCCACCATCGAAACTCCACCAAATATTGTCGACTCCATAGTTGTGAAACGTTACTAAAATTTCAGATTCGCTAGCGCCAAACTCGATGTCAGAAATACTCCCAACAAAAGAAGGCCCCGTAATTTCTTCCCAAACTGGATTGCTGTCTGCAGCTTGAACGGAAAGGAGTTTTCCTGTTTCTGTTCCAACTAATAATTTTGTCATCTCAGTTGTGTAGGGAGAAACTTTTAAAGCTGTTGGAAAGGAGTTTAGCAGAGAACTCTCTAGTATTGTTTTGCTGGCACTTCCTCCCTCAGGGATGTTTGTCAGGTCTGAAAAACGGTAGAGTCGATACGAAGACCCGATGGAAGCATTGGTGTACAGAATGTCCTTGTTGGAATCCAAATCGGCTTGATTGATAAAGTCTCCCTCAGCATTGTCACTCTCCAATATAATGGATCGCCAGTCTTCTTTATTGAAGTCGTACAGTGAATAATCTGCATTGTACACATAAGAAACAATCAAATAATCTTCTCCTACCTGGTCTACAAAACATGCGGCGCCATCACCTCCACTGATATCGTTGCTTTGATCGGGTCCTAAGGGGTTTGGATTGTTAAAATAAGGGGTTCCATTGTCTTGAGTGCCTCCTAGGAAATATTCATCCGCTGCTGTCGGAGCGATGGCAGCACTGTAAAATTGGGTCACATTGTAGTCCGAATTTACGCCCTGAACAATGGAAGTATTGGATCCTGCTTTTTTCAAATCGTTGGCAAAATAAACGCCACCGTCATTTCCAAAAACAGCTTGGTTTGGGTTATCGGGCCGAAAGACCATGGCGTGTTGGTCTGCGTGCACAAGAGAAACATTTAAATCCGCCAAATCGTTGTTGTAAGACCACTTGGAAATTTGAGTCCATGAGCTAGCTCCATTTGCAGATCGAAACAAATCAATGCCTCCTACGTATAGAATTTCGTCATTGGAAGGGTCCGCTTCTATCACCAAATCATAAAAGGACTGACCTCTGGTAAAATCGTCCTGGGAAATTCCAGTGTCTGCATCTTTTGGGAGGGGCATTTCGGTGGGGCTTGATGCAAAAGCATCGGTTGTTTTGTATATAATTGGCACTCCCGCATTGGTACTTCCCAATACGTACAATTTTTCGGGATCTGTGGTAGAGACTTCAATCTCTGTTCGGTTTAAATTTGGCAATGTGGCAATCGCGAAAAACCGATTTCCATCGCTGGACCTGAGGATAGCCCCACCGCTATCTCCAAAATAATTGCCCGTGGTCGCCAACCAAATTTTGTTGTCGGCAGAAATTTCAAAATCGTTGGGTTGTTGTATGTTGTCATTGAGTAACGGAACCGTTGGTTTGGTCCATTGCACACCTCCATCGGTGGTTTTGTATACACCGTAGTCTGTGACATCCCCTAAAAAGGTGGTAATTGCTCCCCCATACCTCCAATAAGAAGCACCAACAGCTATAAAAATTTCTGTCGTTCCGTTGTTGTTCCAAGCGGCAATGTCTTGAACAAAATAGGCTCCTGGAACCACTTTTTGATCTCCTGATGTTTGCGTACTTCCTCCATTTCCTCCGAAAATATTCGTCCAGCTCATTCCTGCATCTGTGGATTTGTAAACCCCATTTCCTGTTACAGATCCCGAGGTATACAATTCGCCTGTCCCCAAATAAAAAATATTGGAATCATTAGGGTCTACCGCAATGCACGACACAGCCATGTTGCTGGGCACGTTGGTAATGGCACTCCAAGAAGCATTCGGATTTGTAATGTCTTGGTTGACCCACAAGCCGCCGCTCACACCTCCTGAAAATACGCGTTTGTGTGTTGGGTCGTTGGGATCAAACAGCAGGGTTCTTGTTCTTCCTCCCACATTGTTCGGGCCCCTTTCTATCCATGGGGAAGCTCCACCAGGAACTCTCTTTTGAATGTTCTGAGGTCTTTTGTTTTGCAAGGCGAGTACTTTCTCTGGTTCTGGTTTTCCGGTCGCAGGATTCATGGTCAGTTCCCACTCGCGTTCAAAGTATTTGTTGGGAGGCAAGCCTTGGGATTTGCGTTCCGCTTTAGAAAGCTGCAAAGAGGCTTTTACCGGACTGTTTTCAAGAAATAACTTGTGTTTATCTCGATTTTCTTGAACGGAAGATTCCGAAAAAAGAAGCAAAAAACAACTAACAAGGATCCCGAATAAGGTTAAAAAAAATAAAGAGGTTTTCTTCATGGAATGTTTTAACTAAGTTACAAAAATAACAAGACTCTCAAAAGTTGAACCTTCTTCACACTTGATATTCTTTTCATCAAAATCCGCGACCAATCTTCTTTTGTTGGAGCGATTTGGTATTAAATCAAGTCTCCTTTGATTTTTTTGTGCAACACAATGGCATAACCGTCAGACATGCTCGCAATATAACTGCAAACCATCAGGATGCGGTCGTAAAGTTTGTCAGGTATTTTTTGAAGTTCTTCAGGCAACAATTTAAAAATCAAAGCGTCGTAATTGGATGCGGTCCCGTCAAAAGTAGTGTTAACCGCCTTGACAAACACCTCCAAGAGGTCCGCGAGAATTTTGTAGCCCGCGACTTCTTTTTCGACTACTTCTGTGCTGTTGTATATTTTGGAGATGCTCAACTGTAATATGTCGTT
>DLQL01000093.1 GCA_002477565.1 Flavobacteriaceae bacterium UBA7433 | reverse complement strand
GCATAGGTAAAGTTTGCCCTTGTGGTCAACCAAAATCCATTCGCAAAGGAAAAATTGCTGTCTAAGGAGATGTCAACCCCATGGGATTGTACTTCACCGACATTGCTTTTTATGGTAGCTGTCGAACCAAAAGTTTCAGGCACATAGTCACGAGACATGTAGATATTGCTGCGTTCTTCTGTAAAATAATCCACCTGCAAGGTTGCTTTTTTAAACAAGCCCAGTTCCAACCCATAGTTGGCTTTTTTTGCAATTTCCCAAGAAACTTCAGCGTTCGGGTATCGACCGATGTAGTACCCAGGATAGTAGTTGTTGAATTGTTCTCCAAAGGTATATCCTTTTCCTCCATCGCTGATGTTGACATCAGAAAGGTAAAAGAAGCGGTCTTCGGGACCCGAAATGGCATCGTTTCCAACGATTCCGTAGGTGTATTTTAAACGCAGTAAGCTAACGACGGGTTTGATTTTTTCAAAAAACGATTCGTTGGATACGTTCCATCCAAATCCGGCAGAGGGGAAGAATCCAAAACGGTTGTTTTTGGCAAATTTTTCGGTTCCGTTGAACCCAAAGTTAAATTCTGAAAAATACCGGTCGTCATAGGCATATGTAAACCTTCCTGAAAGTCCTAAGTTCCTTGAAGGCAAAGTGGTATAGGCGCTATTCCCTCCCCCAATGGTGTTTAATTTTTCTGTTCTGTTGAATACCACAAGCGCACCCACATCGTGTTTTTTATTGAACGTACGGCTGTACTGGGTGACAAACTCGTAGTAAAAATTGCTATTGGCTTCATTGCTCACTTGAGGATTGTTCAGGTATTCCGTCCCTTCTTGAATTTGATAAAGTAAATTTGAGACACCCTCTTCTGTTTCTGACTCATACACCCCGTAAAAGAAAGGCGTAAAGCTACGTGTGTTTTCGTTGGAGCTGTAAGATTTTACGGAAGCCATTGCCCTGACTTTTAATCCCTCTGTGACAAAACTTAGGTCTTGTTCCAATTGAAATTGAGACAAGATGGTGGATCGAAAGCGATCTTTGTAGCCTTTGACCATGTCGGCATAGGGGTTAGAAAAACCTCCATTCCCTTTGTTGCCAAACAAGGTATGGTTGTAATATTGGTCGGCATCCTCAAAGTCATAATATTTTGGAAAGTTGGCAGGGTTGGCATTGACGACTCCTTCGAATAGGGCGTCTGCATCGTCTACCGGACCATTGTAACGTTCGTACAAGGAGTAAAATTTCACCTTAGCAGTGGTCGTTTTGGAGAGGTTGATATTGATGTTTGCTCTTAAGTTGGAGCGGTTGATGTCGATGTTGTTGTTAAAGTTGTTCAGTGCGTCAACTTCCAACAAGCCTTTTTCATTGGACTGTGTGATCGAAAGGTAGTACTGCGCAATGTCTCCACCACCGCTGACGTTCAGATTGATTCTTTTGTTCATGACATAGTCTCGGAACATTTCGCTGTACCAATCAACGTTGGGGTAGATGTTAGAATCCAATCCGTTTCGGGTGCCTTCAATTTTGTTTTTTGAATAGAGCAACAGCGCATTGTTGTCACGTGTTCTCAGGGCGCTGTTGTACAATTCCATGTAGTCCACAGCTCCTAAAAACTGGTTAATTTTTGTGGGTGCTGAAAAGGAGTTTTCTATCCGGACAGAAATTTTAGGTTTTCCTTTCTTTCCCTCTTTGGTGGTGACCAAGATGACTCCGTTTGCACCTCTTGCTCCGTACAAAGCCGTAGCAGTTGCATCTTTCATAATGGAAAAACTATTGATGTTTTCTGGGTCAATTCGCGCCAAGTCATTGGAGGTCACTTCCAAACCGTCAATCATGATCAAGGGGCTGTTTTTATAACCAAAGGAAGTTACCCCTCGGATAAAAAATTCGGCATTGTCCTGTCCGGGCTCTCCAGATCGTTGGTAGGAGATAACCCCTGCCAGCCTTCCTGCAAGGGCGGCGGTCAGATTGCTCGAGGGTTGTTTGAGTTCAGATGGTTTGATTGTGTTGATCGAAGCGATAACACTTGATTTTTTTTGTTTTTGAAAGGCGACAATTTGAACTTCTTCCAAAGATTCTTGAGACTCCGTCAACACCATGTTGATGACGGTATTGTTTGACACAATAAGCTCTTCTGTGTCAAATCCAAGGTAGGAGAATTGAAGAATGTCTTCTTTTGAATTCACGGTTAGAGCATAGTCTCCATCAAAAGAACTCGAGGTTCCGTTCGAGCTTCCTTTGACGACAATAGAAACGCCAGGCAAAGGAGCGCCTTCTTTGTCTACAGTTTTTCCTGTGATAAGGATGGATTGTGCTTGCCCTTCGAAAACACACAAGAAGAATACCAGGCTGAAGACAAGTTTTAAGATTGGATTCATTTAGGGGGGTTTAAGTTTAAAATTATGGGACACAAAGATAGATTGATGCATGCATATCCCAAAGTAAAGAACGTCTATTTCAGTTCAATTTTTGGAATAAAAACCTCAATAAAACCTCTACAGTTTTTTAGAATAACCTGTTTTTTCGGGAGTTTAAGAAAAAAGATTTTCTTAATTTTATTTTGTGCTACTATAAATTTCCAATGGCATTTTCCAACCAGTCCATTCTTTGGTTATACCAAGATTTCAGGTAGGCCACCTCTTCTTCGTAGGTTTCAAAGGCAACGGGGTTTGGCCATAGAAAGTTTCCGATCACATTCCACCGCGCATCGTTCTTTTGTTGTAGTTCGTCTAAGTAGCT
>DLQL01000075.1 GCA_002477565.1 Flavobacteriaceae bacterium UBA7433 | reverse complement strand
AGTTATTTGGTCAAAGCGGCGATAGGCGAAAGCATCGACAACGAAACTTTGGGAGGAGCGACGACCCATTGTGAAATTTCTGGAGTTACAGACTACAAGTCCAAAGACGACAAAGACGCCTTGGACACCATCAAAAATATCATCGATAAAATTGGAGATTTTGACTGTGCCGGCTTCAACCGAGTAACACCAAAAGAACCCACTGAAAATCCCGAAGACATTTTTGGAATCCTTCCCAAGTTGAGAACAGATCAATACGACATGAATGAAATTATCAAACGGCTGGTAGACGACTCTCAATTTGAACCTTACAAAGACGGGCACGGAAAAACATTGATTTGCGGATACGCACGCATTGATGGATGGGCAGTGGGTATCATTGCCAATCAAAGAAAAGTTGTCAAGACTGCCAAAAAAGAAATGCAATTTGGTGGCGTGATCTATTCAGACAGCGCAGACAAAGCAACTCGGTTTATTGCCAACTGCAATCAAAAGAAAATTCCATTGGTTTTTTTACAAGACGTCACTGGGTTTATGGTCGGAAGCAAATCGGAGCATGGAGGCATTATCAAGGACGGCGCAAAGATGGTAAACGCTGTCAGCAATTCCGTCGTTCCAAAATTTACCATCGTCATCGGAAATTCTTATGGCGCTGGAAATTACGCCATGTGTGGAAAAGCCTACGATCCGCGACTGATATGTGCTTGGCCAAGTGCTCGACTGGCCGTGATGGGTGGCACACAAGCCGCGAAAGTTTTGTTACAGATTGAAACTGCTTCGTTAAAGAAAAAAGGAGAAATCATTACTCCTGAACGTGAACAAGAGATTCTAAAATCCATAGAAGATCGGTATGCAAAACAGACCTCTCCTTATTATGCCGCAGCACATCTTTGGACCGACGGTGTAATCCATCCCTTGGACACTAGAAAATGGATAAGTACCGGAATTGAAGCGGCCAACCATGCACCGGTAGAAAAAAAATTCAATTTGGGAGTTCTTCAAGTATAAATTTGAAATTATTTTGTTTTTGATTGCTTTCTTAACACGTTAAAATCATCCAAATTAAATCCTTCTGAACGACCTTTTTTTTCCAATATGTCTTAATTTTGTAGGCAAACTCAAAAGTGATGAACAAAGCGCTATTTATTGCCACTATTGAATCTCACAGTGGAAAATCCTTGATCTCGATGGGATTGCTTCGGATGATGCTTACAAAATCCAACAAAGTAGGCTATTTCAAACCGGTTGTCAAAGACCGCACACATGATACTCACATTCAAAACGCGCTTGATTTTTTCAAACTCGACATGAGCCCTACTGCGTGTTTTGTTTTCGATCAAAACGAAATAGTTGCTCTTCTTGGCAAAGGCAAACAGGACGAAGTACTCCATAAAATCATTGACACTTACAAAAAATTAGAAGCTCGGTTTGACTATGTATTGGTTGAAGGAGGCGATTTTTTTGGAGAAGGAATCGTCTTGGATTTGGATTTGAATTTGGCCATTGCAAAAAACCTAGGCATCCCGGCTTTGTTGGTCGGATCGGGAAAAAACAAACCAATACAGGAGTTTGTCAACAACCTACAACTCGCCTACCAGTCTTTTGAAGAAAAAGAAGTAGACGTCATTGGATTGATCTCTAACAAAATCCTCAAAGAGGACATACAGTCCGTTGCGGAAGCCTTGAAAAAAGTCATCCCTGCCACTGTACAAATAGATGTCATTCCTGAAAACGACTACCTAGACGCTCCGACCGTAAAAGAAATCTGCGAAGCCCTGAATGGAAAAGTACTTTTTGGAACACAATTTCTCAACAATTCCATTGGCAGCTTTAATTCTGGAGCGATGCAATTGCGCAATTATTTGACACGGATCAAAGACAATGCTTTGGTCGTGACTCCTGGAGACCGTGCAGATCTTATTTTGGGAGCACTGCAAGCAAACGCTTCCTCCAATTATCCAAAAATAGCTGGCATCGTGCTTACAGGAGACCTTATTCCCGAACCCTCCATTCTAAGTTTGATCGAAGGGGTACAAGCGACTGTTCCCATTCTTTCGGTTGCAGGAGGTACTTTTGAAGCAACAAATAAAATAGGGGCCGTGAAGTCCAAAATTTATGCGAGCAACACCAAAAAAATACTGCTTGCATTGGATGTTTTTGACTCCTGTGTAAACGCAGAGGCACTTGCCAATTCCTTGACCTCCTATCAATCGGAAAAAATGACCCCCAACATGTTTCAATACAACATGTTGCAAAAAGTAAAACAAGAACGAAAACACATCGTACTCCCGGAGGGAAATGACAAAAGAATCTTGCAAGCAGTAGCTCGATTGCAACTTTTGGACTTGGTGGATTTGACCTTATTGGGCAACAGAAATTCCATTCAACAGCTTTGTGACCAATACGGCTTGCAGATCGATACAGACAATATCAACATTCTCAATCCGGAAGACTCGATCCACAACGAATCTTTTGTACAGACTTTGGTGGCTGCCCGAAAGCACAAGGGGATGACAAAGACGATTGCAAAAGACTTGGTCAAAGACGTCTCTTATTTTGGTACTTTGATGGTTTTAAATGGCTTGGCAGACGGCATGGTCTCTGGAGCTGCTCACACCACACAGCACACCATAAAACCCGCCTTGCAACTGATCAAAACAAAGCCGGGGGTTCCTGTGGTTTCTTCTGTTTTTTTTATGTGCCTTCCCGACCGGGTTTCTGTAATGGGAGACTGTGCCGTCAATCCAAATCCAGATGCCTTACAACTGGCCGAAATAGCGAGTAGTTCCGCCTTTTCTGCAAAAGCTTTTGGCATTGAACCCAAAATAGCCATGCTCTCCTATTCTTCAGGCACCTCCGGCAAAGGAGAAGAAGTGGAAAAAGTGAGAACCGCCACTGAATTGGTCCAACAAAAGCACCCCGATTTTAAAATCGAAGGGCCCATACAATACGATGCAGCTGTGGATCCTGTCGTGGCAAAAACAAAAATGCCAAATTCAAAAGTTGCAGGTGAAGCTACCGTGTTGATCTTCCCCGATTTGAACACCGGGAACAACACGTACAAAGCCATTCAAAGAGAAACCGGCGCATTGGCCATTGGGCCGATGCTACAAGGATTGAACAAACCGGTGAACGATCTGAGCAGAGGGTGTACCGTAGAAGACATATACAACACGATTTTATTAACTGCCATTCAAGCACAACAAGAATAAACAATGAACCTACTTGTTTTAAACGCAGGATCTTCTTCTCTAAAATACCAATTGATTGATATGCCTTCAGAACACGTAAAGTGCATGGGAATGGTGGAACGTATTGGAATGAAAAACGCTTTGTTTTCTCATGAAATTACAACAGAAGTTCACAAAGAGACGTTGTTGATTGAAAACCACGAACAGGCGCTAAATAAAATTGCAGAGACATTGATGCACCCTGAAATAGGAGTGCTTCAACACGTAGACGAAATTGAAGCGGTCGGTCATCGAGTAGTTCATGGAGGTGACAAATTCAAAGAAACCGTAGTGGTGACCGAGGAAGTAAAAGACAGCATCCGTGAATTGTTTGCGCTTGCTCCCCTCCACAACCCCGTCAATCTAAAAGGAATTGAAATCGCTGAAACGATTTTTACCCGTGCCAAACAAGTGGCAATATTCGACACGGCTTTTCACCAAACCCTTCCAAAAGAAGCCTATCAGTATGCCCTTCCAAACGAATACCTTGACGTTCACAAGATCAGAGCCTATGGCTTTCATGGAACAAGTCACAAATACGTATCTGAAAAAGCGATTGCTTACCTAGGAAAAAAATCAAAACGCATCATCAGCATCCACCTTGGAAATGGTTGTAGCATGTCTGCGATCAAAGAAGGAAAAAGTATTGAAAACTCCTTGGGATTTGGCCCTATGAATGGATTGGTCATGGGAACCCGCTCGGGTGATCTTGACCCTTCTGTGATTTTTTATCTGAATAAAAAACTCAACAAATCTTCTGCTGAAATCAATGAACTCCTCCAAAAAGAATCCGGTCTGAAAGGCCTGACAGGGCATTCGGATTTAAGAGACATTGAAAAAGCAGCGAACCAAGGTGACGAAAACTGCCTCAATGCGCTGAAAATAGTGAGTTACCGC
>DLQL01000062.1 GCA_002477565.1 Flavobacteriaceae bacterium UBA7433 | reverse complement strand
ATCAGATGCGGCAAAAAATGCCAAAATGTGTTTGATAAAATAACGCTCATCATCCGACAATTTTCCTTCCCAATCAATGACATCTTGGTGAAGGTCAATTTCTTCAGCTGTCCATATACTCGCTTCTTGCTTTTTGTACCACTCCCAAATGTCTTGGTGTTGGATGGGGAAAATCACGAATCTGTTATCGTTTGGCTGTAAAATAGGTTCTATTTGAGGCATTTTTTGAGAGTATTTTGGAGTGTTCTTGATTTCTTATTTTGTGCCTTACAAAGATTGTAAAAATTGCTTCTAAATGAAAGTCATACTTATCCACAAAAGCGCGAAGTTCTTAACAATGTTTTGGGTGTGGTTTTTTTAATTCTTTAACTATCTGTAATTCAAGTTTTTATGCTAAAAAATAAAATACGGATGGGAGTTTAAAAAAAAGAAGTTTGTTCTTTATTGCGTTCTTAAAAGAGTTGAGCAAAACACAAAACACTTTAAAAAAAGTAGGATTTAAAAGAGACCGCCGGCTTTTTTAGTCAAAAAAAAACAAAATAGAAATGTGGTTAAAAAAAACAAATTTCTATCCGAAGAAATCCTGAATTTTGAGTTTCAAACCTCAAAAAAACGCATGAGCACTAAAATCTAAAAATCGCGTCATTGGTTTTGATAGGTCTCCCCAATTTTCTCTAATTCAGCATACCAGTCTTCTCCAAATTTTCGGACCAATGCTTGTTTTAAAAATTTATAAACGGGCACCTGAAGTTCTTCTCCCAAGGCACAGGCAGGATCACAAATTTCCCATTGGTCATAGTTGACTCCTGAAAACTCCGAGTAATCGCGGATACGGATGGGATACAAATGACAAGAAACTGGTTTTTTCCATGAAATCAAACCGCTGTTATAGGCTTCTTCGATCCCACAGAGTGCTGTTTTTTTTTCGTCATAAATAACGTAGGCACAATCTGCATTGTCAATCAAAGGTGTTTCGTGTTCTCCAAGAGCGTTGGTCGTGTAGTGTCCTTGTTTTTCTATAGCTAGCACTCCTTCCGGTCTTAAAAGAGGTTTTACCGCAGGATAAATGTCTTTTAAGATTTGTAGCTCCCCTTCTTCCAAAGGAGCTCCCGCATCTCCAGCCACACAACAAGCCCCTTTGCAAGCGGACAGGTTGCACACAAAATCTTTTTCAAGAATTGCTTCGGACACGATGGTTTTTCCCAGTTCAAACATGCGACAAAAATAAGGAATCTTTCGGCATTTTTTGACGGACAGGATCAAAAAAGGAAGCTAAAAATTGATCCTTGCGAAAATAATTTGTGTAGTTTTATACTTGCAAACGAAATGCTTATGGACTTCAGTGTCAAAGAAATCATCACTGCCTTTATGGTCTTGTTTGCGGTCATTGATGTGGTTGGAAACATTCCGATCATCATAGACCTGCGAAAAAAAATTGGCCACATACAGTCAGAAAAAGCAGCCATCATCTCGGGTATCATCATGATTGGCTTTTTGTTTTTAGGAGAAAGTCTTTTGACCTTTATCGGAATTGATGTGAATTCTTTTGCCGTTGCAGGTTCCTTTATCCTCTTTTTTATTGCCTTGGAAATGATTTTGGGGATTACCCTTTACAAAGAAGACGAAACCTTGGTCACTGCTTCTATCTTTCCCTTGGCTTTTCCTTTGATTGCAGGACCGGGAAGTTTGACAACTTTGCTGTCTCTTCGCGCCGAATTTCAGATTGAAAACATCATCTTGGCGGTGATTTTGAATGTGGTCTTTATCTATGTGGTTCTGAAAACCTCGAGTAAAATTGAAAAGCTCATCGGTCCGAGTGGCATTCAAATCATTCGAAAAATATTTGGAGTCATCTTGCTTGCAATTGCTATCAAACTGTTTGCCGCAAACATCAAGGAGCTTTTTTAGGACAAGTACTACTTGGAGTCAGTATCAACCTCTAATAGCTGCAGGTCTCGGAATTATTTACTTGGACTTTATTCCACCGTCACCGACTTTGCCAAATTTCTGGGTTGGTCGACATTGCAGCCTCTTAAAACGGCCACATGATAGGCCAACAGCTGAAGGGGAATGGTTGTCAACAGCGGACTCAAAGGCTCTTCTACTTCTGGGATTTCGATCACATGATCTGCCAAAGCTTTGACAGCGATGTCTCCTTTGGTAACCACGGCGATGATTTTTCCCTTTCGAGATTTGATCTCTTGAATATTGCTCACCACCTTTTCGTAATGCCCTTTGTCTATTGCGATGACAATGACGGGATAGCCGTCTTCAATCAATGCGATGGGCCCGTGTTTCATCTCTGCAGCAGGGTAGCCTTCTGCATGGATGTAGGAGATTTCTTTTAGCTTCAAAGCACCTTCGAGGGCGACTGGAAAATTGTAGCCTCTTCCCAAAAACAAACAGCTCGGCGTGGTCAGAAATTCTGAAGCAATGGCTTTGATGTTGTCGTCTTGGGCTAAAATTTCTTCTACTTTTGCGGGAATCAATTCCATCTGTTGCAGGTAAGCATGGAAATCGGAATTGGAAAGGGTTCCTTTTTCTTTCCCGAGCTTTAGTGCAATCAAAGTCAACAAGGTGATTTGTGTGGTAAATGCTTTGGTAGAAGCGACGCCAATTTCAGGGCCCGCATGTGTGTAGGCGCCCGAATGGGAAGCTCTTGCAATGGACGAGCCGACCACATTGCACACGCCAAAGACATAAGCTCCCTGTGCTTTGGCCATTTTGATGGCCGCCAAGGAGTCTGCCGTTTCTCCAGATTGAGAGATGGCAATCACCACGTCTTTTTCCGTAATGATTGGATTGCGGTAACGGAATTCAGATGCGTATTCTACTTCCACAGGGATTCTTGAAACCGCTTCAAACAAATATTCTGCGACCAATCCCGCATGCCATGAAGTCCCACAAGCAATGATGAGAATTCGATCGGCATTTTTAAATTTTTCAATGTATTCTTCTACCCCTGACAACCGAACGATGCCTTCATTGGGCAACAAACGACCTCTGTAGGTATCTAAAATCGCCTTGGGTTGTTCGAAAATCTCTTTCAACATAAAGTGGTCAAAGCCTTCTTTTTCGATTTGAGAAAGGTTCATTTTCAAGGCCTGTACATTTGGACTGACTTTGCTGTCGTTGTGAATTTTTCGAATTCGAATGTCACGCCCGATTTTGACAATCGCCAATTCTTCGTCTTCTAAATAAATGGCGTTTTTGGTATATTCTATAAATGGAGAAGCGTCGGAAGCGATAAAAAACTCCGCATTGTCTTCGCCAATCCCAATGGCAAGGGGACTTCCTAATTTTGCGACGACCAATTCATCTGGCTTCTTTTTGTCAAATACTGCGATGGCATAAGCTCCAATGACTTCGTTCAAAGCCAACTGAACTGCCTTTCCCAATTTGCAAGCATGTTTCTTTTGAACTTCTTCGATTAAATTGACCAAAACTTCGGTATCGGTATCGCTTTGGAACGTATATCCGCGAACCAAGAGCTCTTTTTTGATGGCGTCGTAATTTTCAAT
>DLQL01000034.1 GCA_002477565.1 Flavobacteriaceae bacterium UBA7433 | reverse complement strand
TCCATGGCTTCTTTGTAGGTAATCACTTCAAAAGGATGTAAGACCCATTTTTTGCCGTATATTTTTTGAACAATCTCGTTGAACATATTCGTGTTCAAATCGATGATTTGCTGCATACTTGCATAGGCCATTTCGATGTCCAACTGCGTAAATTCTGGTTGGCGGTCTCCACGAGAATCTTCGTCACGGAAACAACGTGCAATTTGGAAGTACTTTTCAAAACCACCGACCATCAACATTTGCTTGAATTGCTGTGGTGCTTGGGGCAAGGTGTAAAAAGAACCGGCCTGTTTTCTCGAAGGCACGATAAACTCACGGGCTCCTTCATCTGTCCCGGCAGTCAAGATGGGCGTTTCTATTTCTATAAATTCTTGTGTGTCTAAAATATCGCGCATCAGTTTGATCACACGATGGCGGTTGACCACTGCCTTGCGCACCTCGTCATTTCGGTGGTCTAAAAATTTGTATTGAAAACGAACATGCTCGCTTGTTCGCATGGCTCTTTTGATTTCAAAAGGCAAGGTTTTTGACAAGTTTAAAATTTCCAATTCCGAAGTTTCCAGCTCTATTTTTCCGGAACGCAAACCGGCATTGAAGTCATTCTCGTTGCGAAGCATAAGAACGCCTCTTACCGAAATGACAGATTCTGATTTTAATTTCACCAACTCATCCAAATTCGGAAAGGTCTCGCGACTCAAACGAACTTGCAAGATTTCGTTGCTGGAATCGCGCAAATCGATAAATATCAATTCCCCGTGATCTCGAACACTCGATACCCAACCTGCCAAAGTCACTTGGAGGCCAATCGTAGCTTCTGAGAGCTCAGATATCACATGGGTTCTGTAGGTTTCTTTGACCACTAGCGGAATTTCTGGCAATTCCTCCTCCTGTACTTTTGAAGTGTGTCCCTCCTCAGCACCTGTCAAAACTGCGGGAGCGGCACTTTGCTCCTCTTGAACAGCGGCACCGTGCAAGGCGTCTAAAACACCTTGACGAATGACTTTCCCAGAAGCTCCTTTCCCGATAATGGAAAGGACCTTTCCGACAAGAATCCCTGCTTTTCCTTGATTCCCTGCTTGGATCTCTTTTGCAACCGCTTCGTTTGCTGCAATTACTTCCTGAATGGCTGCTTGTATCTGTGCTTCGGAAATGGTGTTTTCCTCAAAATATTTTTGGTAATTGTAACCCGGATCTTCCAACAAAGATTGGATGGCGTTTTGAACCAAAACTGCCGTTACTTTTTCCGCTTTGAACAAAGAAAAAATGGCAATAAAATCTTCCGTATTTTTGATGTTCGGATAGGCTTCCGGTTTGACATTGTTGGACAAGGTCTTTGCTACAAAAGAAGGATCTTTGAGTTGCTCGTTAAGAGTCACAAAGGTCTCTGAACGCAAAGCATCAGCCGTAAAGAATTTGGCATCTTGAGGCAATACACCTCCTTCGATTAGGAGCGTTTCAACAGCAAAAGGCAATACGCTCGCATCTACTTTGGTGGTGGCGATAAGGTCTTTGATGTTAACAAAAGGCAAATCGGGTTCCGATATAAAACGGTAATCCGCTTCAAACTCCTTTGTCCGCATGGTTTTGGTTTGCTTTAAATCTGCATCCCACAAAACCGTTGTTTGCTCTGGACGGAATTCCTGATGTATTTTGTAATATTCCAATTGTTTTTCGACCTCCTCTTTTAAGGCTTCTCCCATAAACTTAAACGAATTTAAGTTTTTGATTTCCGTACGCGGATTCAAATCCCTGCTTCCTTTGAGGCGCAAAGAGACCGAAACATCGGATTTGAATTCTCCTTTTTCGAGGTTTGCCTCCGAAATTTTTAAATTCTGAACAATGCGTTGTATGTATTGAGCATAGGTCGAAGCATCTTCAATGTTTCGGATACAAGGTTCGGTCACGATTTCGATCAGTGGAACCCCTGCCTTGTTAAAATCTACAAGTGAAATGCTTTTCTCATGCACCAATTTGGCCGCATCTTCTTCGATGTGTACCTGCGTCAACTCAACGGTAAAAAGAGAACCGTCGTTTCGGAAACAAGACACCTGTCCGTCTGGAATGACCGGATTGTGAAATTGCGTGATTTGAATGTTTTTGGGGTTGTCGGGATATTCGTAGTGCTTTCGGTCCCAAGAAATTACCTCGTTTGAAAAAGAGGAATTGACGGCTTTCCCAAAGTAAATAGCCTTCGCTATCGCTTCTCTGTTAATAGCTGGCAACACGCCCATTTGACCGGTACAAACCGAGCAGATATTTACGTTGGGCTTGTCTTCTTCCCGGTTAGGGCAAGCACAAAACAACTTGGTTTTGGTGTTTAAGCGAACATGGGTTTCCAATCCAATCACCAATTCCAATTCGTGTGCCTCTAAAGCGGCTGTCAATTGATCCAACTCCATTACAATATCTCTTTTAAGAAGTGTGCAAACTCTAATATCGTTTCTTCATCATTTTTAGCTGCCGTAATTTGCATTCCCGTGGAAGTTCCCTGTGGGATGGTCAATGTCGGCAACTGCCCCAAACTAAACCCAACGGTGTAAGCGTCTGACAAATACATGGCATGGGGGTCTTTTAAACTGTCTCCAATCTTAGGAGGTGTACTGGGAGTCACAGGCGATAAAATCAAGGCCACCTCATCGAAATCGGCCTGAAAATTGGAGGCTATTTGATCTCTTAAGGACAAGCCTTTTAAGTATATCTCATCTGAAAACCCTTGCGACAACACCTGGTTTCCCCCTACGATTCTTCGTTTGGA
>DLQL01000100.1 GCA_002477565.1 Flavobacteriaceae bacterium UBA7433 | reverse complement strand
CCGCATAGACAAATCGTTTGACCCCCGCGTCTCTTGCAGCCAACAACATGTTTAAAAAACCACCTATATTGACTGCGTTGGTGGTACTTGGATCTTTGATGGACCTCGGCACAGAACCCAAAGCAGCTTCGTGCAGCACATAATCAGCACCTGCAACTGCCTTTTCACAATCTGACAAATTGCGAATATCGCCCGTAATGAGGGTGAAGTTTTTAGCTCCCAAAAAAGGGGTGATGTTTTCTTTTTTCCCAGTGGAAAAATTATCCAAACAGACGACTTGGTTGTCTTTTGCGAGTAAAGTAGCAATCAGATTGGAGCCGATGAAACCGGCACCTCCCGTGACGACAATTTTTTTATGACTCAATTGAATTTCTGGAAAGTTGTGCATAGATGTCATTGATTTGTGATACGGCTTCGCCCCATTCAGTCCCGTTTTTGGGAAAATTTCAGTTCCTCTCTCGGAGGGTACTCGTACTTTTATAAAGACCTCAGCAGTCTAATTGAAGATGCTAAATTCTTACTTGACACGCAAACTCAATCAGGCAGAACCAACCTTCCCGCTGCTAAAAGAGCCAAAAGACAGGCATGCTGTACCTCAAAAAAAAAGACGCGTGAAGTCGAAATTCGACAAAAAAAAGGCAGAAAAAAAACAACTTCAAAAATGGACAAAAACAAAGAACTGCTTCCTCCCCGAATTCTTGCTAAACAGGGGTAAAATACATGTTGATTTTGATTTTTGATTTCCATTTTTCCTACTCTCATCTTCCGGTTAGCTATCATAAAAACTCAAACCTGTATTTGTGTTTGAGTGGGAGCGTAATTTACATATTTTGCATGAGAAAAATAAGAAACGACGGCTTTTTACATAAAAAAAAGCTCTTTTGTAAGGAACTTCTGTTTCATGGTTTTTTTATGGTGTGTGTTGCTTTTTTTAAAACTTTGCAAACATACATAACACCTATGCATCCTATCTGCACATTAAAAAAATAATTTAATTTTTGAAAGACGATGGAAAGCAACGAAGCAGGTATAAGGACTGGAAACTTAANNTTTTCTTCCTACTTCTGTCGGAAATAGATGGTGATGGGCACTCCTTTGAAATCGTAGATCTCCCGCAACTTGTTTTCCAAATACCTGCGATAGGGATCTCTGACATACTGAGGCAGGTTGGCAAAAAAAGCGAATTGAGGAGTGGGAGTCGGCAACTGCATGCAGTATTTTATTTTCACAAATTTCCCTTTGATCGCTGGAGGAGGATAGTGTTGAATGATGTCCAACATGGTCTCGTTTAGCTTGCTAGTTGTGATTCTGCGTTTCTTGTTTTCAAAAACCTCAACGGCTGTTTCAATGGCTTTGATCAAACGCTGTTTGGTCAATGTAGAAGTGAAAATAACTGGCACATCTGTAAAAGGAGCTGTTTCGCGACGCACATGTGCCTCAAACTCCTTCATTGTATTCGTTTCTTTTTCAATCAAATCCCATTTGTTGACCAACACCACAACTCCCTTTCTGTTTTTTTCTGCCAACCAAAAGATGTTTTGGTCTTGGGCTTCGAAACCACGGGTTGCATCCACCATCAAAATCGCAACATCACAATGTTCGATCGCCCGGACTGCCCTCATGACAGAGTAAAATTCGAGGTCTTCCGAAACTTTGGACTTTTTTCGGATTCCAGCAGTATCCACCAAGTTGAATTCAAATCCAAAACGGGTGTATTTCGTATCTATGGCATCACGTGTGGTTCCTGCCACATCGGTCACAATATTTCGCTCTTTGCCAATCAACGCATTGATAAAGGAAGATTTTCCTGCGTTGGGCCTTCCTACAACTGCAAATCGCGGCAATTCCGCTGTTTGAGAAGAATCGTTTTCATCAAAAACTTCAGGAAGGGGCATGTCGGTGACCAAAGCATCCAACAACTCTCCTGTCCCCGATCCGTTGATGGAGGAAATGGTGTAGTAGTCCCCGAGTCCCAGATTGTAAAATTCTACAGCATCAGCAGCACGCATGGCATTGTCGACTTTGTTGACGGCTAAAAAGAGGGGTTTTTTAGATTTGCGCAAGAGCTTGGCTACGGTTGTATCCATCGGGGTGATGCCTTCGGTGACATCGACCACAAAGACGATGGCATCGCATTCTTCCAGAGCCAATTCTACCTGCTTTCGGATTTCTCCTTCAAAGGCATCGTCGGACCCGACCACATACCCACCCGTGTCGATCAATGAGAACTCTTTGCCGTTCCAATCACTTTTCCCATAGTGGCGGTCACGCGTAACTCCACTGACAGCATCGACGATGGCGTCTCTGCGTTGAACAAGTCTGTTGAATAGTGTGGATTTCCCTACGTTGGGCCGTCCCACGATGGCGACGATTGAATTCATAATCTGTGGTAATTTTTTGCAAAACTACACATTTTAAATTTGAAAATCAGCGCATTTGACTGCAGTTTGAAAGTCTTTTAAAAGGGCAGGCAAACGATGGTTTGTATGAGAAAAAATGAGGGACTATTCTTTGTATCCAAAGCGCTTCAATTGCTTGGTGTCGTTGCGCCAATTTTTGTTGACTTTGACATAGAGTTCTAAAAATATTTTTTTGTCAAAGAATTTTTCCAAATCTTTTCTCGCCTCCACGCCTACTCGTTTTAAGGCGCTCCCTTTGTGACCGATGATGATGCCCTTTTGGGTCTCTCGCTCGACCATGATGACAGCTCTGATTTTGATGATTTTTTCTTCTTCAAAAAATTCTTCGGTGACAATTTCTACCGCATAAGGAATTTCTTTTTTGTA
>DLQL01000070.1:7642-11015 GCA_002477565.1 Flavobacteriaceae bacterium UBA7433 | reverse complement strand
AGGTTCGAATCCTTCTGCGCTCACCCAAAGCTTCACAGAAACGTGGGGCTTTTTTTTTGACTAAAACCCTGTGGTTGTTGGGCTTTGCAACTGACAATACTTTTTTTTAAAATCACGCATCACTTTTGGAAAAATTAGTATTCAATTTAATTACACATTTGCCACACATTTGCCACACATTTACAACAAAACAGGTTCTGTTTTTTACAAAGCAAGTGGCAATTTATGAGAAGTATTTGCAGTAGATTCTGCTTCGCTTCAAAGTGGCTTCGCTTACGAAAACCAAATTTCAACTAAACGAGCGGCATATCCTCCTCGCTCAATTCAGCTATTTCTAAACCTCTTAAATAGGTTAAACTAACATTTATAGAAGAATGACCCATCGCTTTCTGTAGCTAAGTTATTGAGCCTGTTCGCATAAAGATTTCTATTACTCCTGTGGAAGTCCTAATGAAGTTACCACAGAAGCAGAAATAACAAAGCATTTTCATTTAATGTCCTATTACATATTCAAATAAGGATATTGAACACGTTCGTTTGAATTCAAAATAAAACATAACTCAATCTATGTCAGTATATTTCCTATATTTGAGAAATATAAATCAAAATCCAGTTGAAATGAAAAACTTTAAAACTATTCTGATATTGACATTAATTCTTGATATCATTCAATTTATACCTTTGGTGCTTGCAAAAATGGGAGGTGAAATGAAAAGCCAAATGATAAGCGACTTTGATATCGAAGGATTGGCTAATAGTGCACCAGCCTTAGAAGTTTTTGATATTATGTTTCATGTCATTGGATTTATTTATTTAGGAACTATACTCTCTGTTGTATACACTCTTAGATTAAAAACTCTTGAAGGATTAAAGTCAGCAACTTTTGTGTTATTTATTGTCCACTTATTTTGGACTTTACCAGATTTTGTAAATTTACTAAGCGGTAGTTCAGCCCACCCACCTATTATAATTATGATACTAACTTTAATTCCAGTTCTTGCATTGAGTTATGTGTCACAAAAGGGAGAGTTAAAATCTTAATAATTAAATCAATTAAAAATGAATTCTAAAAATACACTTACAGCAATAGGAGTTTTAAATATTCTTCAGGGTATAGGTTTCTTCATAGGAGCTGAAACATTAACAGAACAGTCTTTTCCAACTGAATTATTAGAAGGAGGAGGATTAGTTGTTGGAACGGCTATGCATTGGCCTTTATCAGTTGCTTGCATTGTCATTGGTATTATAATTCTATCAACAAGAAGTTTAGAAATGAAAGATGCAAAAAAGGTATTATTAAGCATTGGGATAGCTTATTTGTTTTTTCTAATTAACGGTCTTTTACAACACTTTACAACCCCTGTTAATGTTCCTATGCAAGCAATCGGATTAATTGCTTTAATTAGTATTCTTGCATTCTATACAGCTTTTAAGAAAACCAACTAAACCATAGGCATGTCTTCTTCTTTCAATCCAGTGAGTTCTAAACCTCCTAAATAGGTTTAACTAACATTTATAGAGGAATGTCCCATCGCCAGTTGAAGTGTTGGGGTGTAATTCTCTTCAGTTCTATAGGACGCTACAAATGAGTCATCAGAAATGGTGACTCATTTTTTTTGCACTGCATTTTTACTGCACAGGTGTTTTCAACTGTTTGTTTGATTTATGACGGTTGTCATTTTAGGATTTGTTTTTTTGTGGAATCTTAGTGCCGTCAAAACAAGAGAAAAATGATACAGCCAATTGATTCCATTGCAAGCATTATGAATGTCCAGATGGTTTCTCTGGCACCGCAGCACAGTTTAAGAGAAGCGGAGCGTCTTTTTAGAAGTTGCAAAGTGAAGTACCTACCGGTGCTTGAGGGCGATGAGCTTGTCGGCATGTTGAGTTTTGCAAAACTATTGGAATGCCTCTTGGTAGAAACCTGTAAAACAAAAGACAGGATGGAGGATGTTGCAGCCCATTCTCAAATAAAAGTTGAAGCGATAATGCAACGAAATCCAGTGAAAATACCTGTTCATCTGACCATCAGGGGCTTGGCAAAAATACTGGCAAATCACGAGTTTTACGCTTTGCCAGTGGTTGACAATCGGAAGTTGGTGGGGGTTGTCACGACCACCGATTTGTTGCATTATTTAGTAAAAAAATAGAATTATAAGGTGGTGCGCGAAAGGGGAATTTGGGGGAATTGAGTCTTTTGTTTGTTTGTGACCTGCATACTTCGCCACAAACAGCTGCACCACCTTTTTATAGAACGGTACGTAAACCAAAGCTTCTATCTGTGTGCTTCGTTTTGGATTGAGTTGCAGGAAGCTTTCCTGTTCCAATGAGACGTTTAGGCATGTCAAAAGACAATTTCATAGTTTTTTTGTCTTTTCTTTGAGGAGATATTTGTTATCAAGACCGGGCATTGGGGTGCGCAAAATCAAAGCTTTCAAAAAGAAGAACAAGTCTTCAGCTTTTTGGAATGTGCGATTTTAGAGGTTCGTTTTTAAAGAAATCAGAATTAGGAAATTCTATTTTTTAAATCCTGAATGGTAGCGATGGGATCTTGGCTCCCAAAAACATAACTGCCTGCAACCAAAACATCTGCACCTGCTTCCACCAGTTGCTCGGCGTTTTTATCGGTTACGCCCCCGTCAATTTCAATCAGGGTAGTTGCTCCTGAAAATTCGATGAGGTTTTTGAGTTGTTTTACTTTTTTATACGTGTTTTCAATAAAAGATTGTCCACCAAAACCGGGGTTTACACTCATCAGGCAGACCATGTCAATGTCTTTGATGACATCTTCTAAAACAGCGATTGGCGTATGCGGGTTCAAGGCAATTCCAGCCTTCATTCCAGCTGCTTTGATGGCTTGCAGGGTTCTGTGAACGTGTGTACAGGCTTCGTAGTGAACGGTCAAAATGTCCGCTCCAACATTTTTGAAAGTGGTGATGTATTGGTCTGGATTTACGATCATCAAATGCACGTCCATTGTTTTTTTTGCATGTTTTTTGATGGCGCTGATGACGGGCATTCCGAAAGAGATATTTGGAACAAATACGCCGTCCATCACATCGATGTGAAACCAGTCGGCTTCACTTTGATTGATCATTTCGACGTCTCTTTGAAGGTTGGCAAAATCTGCAGCTAATACGGAAGGAGCAATAAGTTTGTTCATTTTTATGTTTTTCATTTCAATCACAAAAGTACTTTAAAAAATCAAACGCCCTATGGTATACAGAGCGTTTTTGAGGTTTTTGGAAAAGGAAGCTTATCCAAGGTAGGTCATCAATATCTTTGATCTTGAAGTGTGTTTCAATCTTCGAATGGCTTTTTCTTTGATTTGTCTGACACGTTCGCGGGTCAGGTCAAAGGTTTCTCCAATTTC
>DLQL01000070.1:0-7562 GCA_002477565.1 Flavobacteriaceae bacterium UBA7433 | reverse complement strand
ACTCTCAAAGATTCGTGCAGGAGGCTTTTGTCAGGATTTGGAGATTCTCCTGAATTCAAGACATCGTAGAGGTTCGAATCTTCTCCTTCGATTAGTGGTGCATCCATGGAGACATGGCGTCCTGAATTTTTCATGGATTCTTTGACGTCGTTGACAGTCATGTCCAATTTCTTAGCGATTTCTTCAGCGGATGGAGGACGTTCGTTTTCTTGTTCTAAGAAAGCATACATTTTGTTGATCTTGTTGATAGATCCAATTTTGTTTAGGGGCAATCTTACGATACGAGACTGTTCTGCCAAGGCTTGTAAGATGGATTGACGAATCCACCATACGGCGTACGAAATAAATTTAAAACCACGAGTTTCGTCAAAGCGTTTGGCCGCTTTGATCAAGCCCAAATTGCCTTCGTTGATCAGATCGGGTAGGGTCAATCCCTGGTTTTGGTATTGTTTTGCAACGGAAACGACAAAACGCAAATTTGCTTTTGTCAATTTTTCTAATGCGATTTGATCTCCTGCTTTGATGCGTTGAGCCAATTCGACTTCCATATCGGCGGTGATCAAATCCACTTTTCCGATTTCTTGTAAATACTTGTCTAAGGATGCGGTTTCTCTGTTGGTAACCTGCTTGGTGATTTTTAGCTGTCTCATCTTGTTTTGAAGGGAAAATGATTTTAGGAACTCTTTCCGTACTTATATACGTTTGAATTGATTGAAATGTTACAAGAATTACTAAAAATAATGGTTTTTAGAAGATTTATGTATTCAGACGGCAACGCAGTCCATAGAACTTTCCTTTATGTGTCCATTTCAGGTGTTCCATTTGTTTTCGGGTTGCAAGGCACCTGAATTCTAACGTTGGTTCCTTTGCCGATGTCTGAATGAATTGAAAAACTTCCTTTCATCATTTTTACACGAGCAGCAATTTGTTGGATGCCAATGCCTTCAGAAGCAAATTTTTGAGTAGTATCAAACCCGTCTCCGTTGTCTTGAATTTTGATAAGAAGTTGTTGTTGTCTGTCTTCAATAACTTCTACCATTGCGGATTTTGCATTGCTGTGTTTGAGGATGTTGTTGATCAGTTCTTCAAGGATGTTGTTGATTTTAATTTCAAAACTTTGCTCGTAGCGGCTAAGATTTTCGGTACGGCATTTGATTTTTATTCTTGAATTGGAATATTTGTGGCACAAGTCATGGATGGCATGATCCAGACCGAATTTTAATAAAACAGCTGAGATCAATTGGTGTGATAAGTCCCTTATTTTGGAGGATGCTTCAGAAATTAAAGCTTGTGTCTTTTTGAATTCTATGGGTTTTTCTCCTTTTATTTTGTTTTTGCTGGCTTCTAGATGAAGGCTTGCAGCAGAGAGGATGGCGCTGACATTGTCGTGAAGTATGGCTGCAATCTCTTTTCGTTCTGTCTCTTTGCCGTCAAGTGTGGCATTTAGAATTTTTATATGAATTTCCGATTCGATTTGCTTCATTTCACGTTCTTTTAAAAGTTGAAGCCTTCCAAATTCCAATTGGACATTTTCTCTTTTAAGATTTGTATAGATGGCATAGACCCAAAAGCTTGAGGCCACTCCGACTAATAATATCCCCAGGACAATGCTCCATGTTTGAAAACGCTTTTTTTTGGCAACTTCAAGAAGGTGTCTCTTTTCTGCACGTTGTTTGAAGGTATCCACATTGTGTTTGGCTTCTATTTCGTTTAGAATGGCGTCGAATTCGAGGTCCTTCAAGTTGTCCGTAATCCTGTTGGCTTCAATTAGGTACTTATAAGCAATGGGGTCTTCGAGTTGGTCGTACGTCCAAGCTATGTTCTTGAGAAGATCTCCTTTGTGGTTTTTTGTCAATTCCTTTTTGTAGGTATCTAAATATTGAAGTGCTTCCGTATAATATTGAATTGCCTTTGAGAAGTTTTTGAATTGCACTTGAATCCCCGCCAAGGTATTGAGGTTGGTGATCAAGTTTAGGGTGTCACCTTGTGAACTGCTAATTTTTATAGCTTTTAAGATGTGTTTTTCTGAAATTTTGTACTTTTTTTTTAAATACGAAGCAACAGACAAACCGCTGTGAATTCTACACGCTATCGTATCGTATTTTTTTGTGAGTTGGGCGATGTCAAGGGCTTTTTTGTAGAAATACTCCATACTATCGAGGCTCACCGTGTTTTTTAAAAAATCTGAGTCATAGAGATTGTGATGGATGTTGCCGATAAAAATCAGTTGTTTCAAAAGTTGTTTTGTATCCTTTTTGATTTCAGTGTGTTTGACAACGCTTCTCGCATAGGTGAGTGCTTTTTTATAATTTTTTGCATGGAAAAACACCTTGCTAATTTTCATCAGTGCCTCATTGATGATTTTTTTGTTCTTTTCTTTTTTTGCCATCTCCAAGACATCCAAGTACAGTCTTAAAGAAGTTTTTTGTTTGTTTTGATTCCAAAGCGCCTCCGCTTTGTGAATAGAGTCTTTTAATTTCTGAAGGGAAGTGTTGCCACTACATACAGCAAAAGCCACTGTGTTTTTACCAACAGTGGCTGCTGAAATTTTCTTTTCTTTGGCAATCAACAATTGAGATAAAAAGAGAAGGCCAATCAAACAACGTGTTATTTTACACATAGATTAGTTTAGTTGTCGAATACGTACTTTTTGTCTTTTTTCAATGGTGACGAAGTGGTGGGGTGTCAATTAATTAGGTTAACCAAAAGTGTGGAGGCCCATAGCGTTCGTCGTCATCTTCGTCGATTTCTTGTTTATTAGCGTTCTTTTTCTTTTTCAGAACATACACAAAAATGATATTTAAGGGGGTATCCTCTAATTTATGAAAATTTTTCACATAGGATGTAGTTCCGTCATTGTTTCCAACTCCGACCCATATTTCATGCCTTTGCAGTTTTTTGTTGAATTTAAAACGAGCTACAATGTCTTTTGGAACTTCGAATTCGATTAAATAAGAATGATCTACCAACTGGCTAAGCTTGTAGCCTTTCAAATATTCTGAAATTTCGAAACTACTTTTTCTCTGTGTGTTTTTGCTTTCACCAATAACAGAGATGTCAGAAATTTTTTCATCATCTTGAGTTATAATGTCAATTTTCAATTCGTTGTCTACGAGTTGAAGAGGGGTTTTCTGTAAGGTCTTATCAGCGTCTTCTGCTAACATTTGCAAGGTGTATACACCGTTTTTAAAAAAGATTTCGGAATTCTTTCCGTCGGCAAAGACCTGTTGTAAAAGATAATTCCCATCCTGATCGTTGATCAAGGTGAACAATTTGAAAGAATCTTCGGAAGCTGTTTCCTCCATTGTGTTGTCGGTGTTGCATCCCAGCAAGTAGAAGAAGAGGGATGTCATTGCAAAAATTTTGAATTGTTTTTTCATAGTATTTGAATTTAAATTAAACATGAGATTTCTTTCTATAAAAAAAACGACGCAAACACGATGTTTTAAATCTATCTGCGACGTCTTAACACTAAGGGGGAATTTGTAATCAAATTAGTTTGTGTTTTATGGCATACATCACCATTCCAACAGAGTTTTTTACATTTAGTTTTTTTAGCAATTGTTTTCGATATGTTTCAACAGTGCTAGGACTGATATTCAATATGTTTCCAATTTCTTTTGAGTTCAATTCACAACTTACGTGTTTCATAATTTCGAGTTCTCTTTCACTGAGTGGTCGGCCATAATACCCATCTGGTCGTGCCATCAATCTTTTCTTGATTCCTACAAAAGAGAGCATTTCTTGAAGCACATTTTTGCTAAAATATTCCTCACCTTTTGCAACTGATAGGATGGCTTTGACAATCTGCTCAGCTGCACAATTCTTGCCTAAAAAGCCCAAAGCCCCCAAATTCAATACTTTTCTTACCAATTTGATGTCTTCATAACTCGACAACATAATGGGCTTGGCCGAGATTTCATTTTTCTTCAAAGCTTTCAAAACTTCTATCCCATCAAGTTTTGGCATATTGATGTCTAAAATTAAAACATCTGCGCTGTTTTTTTCAAACCATTCCATTACTTGAAGTCCGTTTACAGAGGTCCCAACCACAGCTATTTTTGGTTCGCCATTTAATACAGCCTCAATTCCGTCAATCAATACTTGATGGTCATCAGCAATGTGTACATTGATTTTTTTTGTTTTCTTCATTTCCTTAAGATTAAAATTAGATCATTTAATAACGTTTGTCAATACACTGTAATGGGGAAATTTTTGACCCACCATATTTAGGTAGTCTGTCCGTGGAGGGGGGTATTTTAAAATTACGAAAATAAAAAATCCGAAGAATGACTCCTTCGGATTTTTTCGCATAAATAAACTAAGATGTTAGGGTTATCGCAGACGATCTACAGATTTTACAAGGTCCTCATCCCTTTTGATTGCTCTGTTTGCCATGGCAAGGAAAACAACAACAAGTAATGGAAGAAAAACCCCAATACCTTTCTCAGAAACAAACGTTTCTCCAGGTAGCTTTAGAGATTGACTCAGCAATACACCTAATAAATAGAAGTTGATCAAAATATTGATGCGTCCAAGTACAAACTGCCTCTTTCTGTTGTTGTAACCCAAAAGGGAAATCAAAGAGAGCAGTGCGGAGACGAAAAAAGTGATTCCGATAGATTTTATAAGCAAACGCGCGTCGTAAAAAGTGTCTGTGATTTGAAACAAACCATCGTTTTCTAGACAGCAGAAGTCGACAAAAAAAACACACACACTTGAAATGAATGCTGCAAGAATTAGATAAAAAGATTGAACGCGTTGTATCATGAGTATTGGTTGTTGCCGTGATTCGCAACACCACAAAAATAGCTATTTATTTTTTTAATAAAACCATTTCTGAACTAAAAATTGTTTGTGAGTTTTGACATATTTTGGATAAAAACTTTTTTTTGTAAACAATTAAAACATATATTTGTTTTTTAATTCCATTCTACTTTATTAAGAGTCTTTATCAAATTCTACTCTTATCCCACAAGATTCACAAATAACACATTCCATACAGTTCTTTCTGTTTTGAGAAAGAATATACAAAACTACACTTATGTTTGAAATTTCACAACTCAAAGAAAAAACACTTGTTGAGTTACAAGCCATTGCCAAATCAAATGGCCTTAAAAAAACAAGTCAATTGAAAAAAATGGATTTGGTATACCAAATTTTGGATGTCCAAGCTGCAGCATTGTCTGCCCTTGAGTCCAAAGGCTTGCCTTCTGACTCCAAAGCCACTGCTTCCAAACCGAGAAGAAAAAGAGTTTCAGACTCGGATGCCGCTGTACGAAAAGTAACGACAAGGAAGACGGAGGCTCCAAAAAAATCAGAAGTGCAAAACACCGACAAACAATCCTCTAAAGTTGCTCAGGTTTCCGAAAGAGAAAACACCAAAAAAGAGAGCGCAACTGTTCAGGAAAACAGCAACAAAGCCCAACGACCTATTACAGACTCAAAACCTGACAAGCCTCAGGCCAAGGAATCCCATAGTTCGGGACATCAAAAACAAACAGAGTCCAAGCCAAGAAATCAAAATGGCAACCATTCCAAAAACGGGCAACAAAAGAATCAAAGCAGAGAGAAAAACTTCAATAAGAGCAATGCCAAATACAGAGATCCGGACTTTGAGTTTGATGGAATCATAGAAAGTGAAGGCGTTTTAGAAATGATGCAAGACGGATATGGATTTTTGCGGTCTTCGGATTACAATTACTTGTCATCTCCAGACGACATCTATGTATCCCAATCTCAGATAAAACTCTTTGGTTTGAAAACGGGGGATACGGTTTTAGGAATTGTACGCCCTCCAAAAGAAGGTGAAAAATATTTCCCGTTGATCCGTGTTTCTAAAATAAATGGGTTGAATCCAAATGTGGTTCGTGACCGAGTGTCTTTTGAACATTTGACTCCTTTGTTTCCCCAGGAAAAGTTCAATTTGGTAGATCGTAAAAACACACTGTCTACTCGGATTATGGATTTGTTTGCACCGATAGGAAAGGGGCAGAGAGGGATGGTTGTAGCACAGCCAAAAACAGGAAAAACCATGTTGCTAAAAGACATTGCCAATTCCATTGCAGAAAACCACCCTGAAGTATATCAAATCGTTTTACTGATCGACGAACGTCCAGAAGAAGTTACAGACATGCAGCGGAGCGTTAAAGGAGAGGTCGTCGCTTCGACATTTGACGAGCCTGCGGAAAAACACGTACGCGTTGCAAATATTGTTTTGGAAAAAGCAAAACGATTGGTGGAATGTGGACACGATGTGGTGATTCTTTTGGATTCGATTACGCGATTGGCAAGAGCTTACAATACTGTTGCGCCGGCGTCTGGTAAAATTTTGTCGGGAGGTATTGATGCCAACGCATTGCACAAACCCAAAAGATTTTTTGGAGCTGCGCGGAATATTGAAAAGGGAGGCTCGCTATCCATCATCGCTACAGCTCTTACAGAAACAGGTTCTAAAATGGACGAAGTNNGAAGTAATTTTTGAAGAATTCAAAGGTACTGGAAACATGGAATTGCAATTGGATCGAAATATTTCGAACCGAAGAATTTATCCCGCCATCGATTTGATCAAATCGAGCACCCGTAGAGATGATTTGTTGTTGGATGCAAAAAGCGTTCAGCGCATGTGGGTATTGCGAAAATACCTCGCAGACATGAATCCTATCGAGGCGATGGAATTCATCAACGATAAAGTGAAGTATTCAACAAACAACCAAGAGTTTTTGATCTCTATGAATGGTTAAAACATACTTAATGCAAAAAAAAGACTTCTGTTAAGAAGTCTTTTTTTTTGAATGCAATTCAAATCAGTTTGAAGTCAAGAAGCTGTTTGTCAAAAATCTTCTTTGTGCAAAAGGATGTGTTCGTGTTGATTTAATAATGTTTTGAGGGTGTTGAGTTCCGAATTTGTGTAAAAATGGTGTGTCCGTTTATCGGTTTGGGGATTGAGGAGTTTGTTTTTTTCTAAAATATATTTTGTTTGTTTTGCGACAGCCAATCCACTGTCAATAATTTCGATGGAATCTCCTGTAATTTTTTTTATTTTCGAAATTAAGAAAGGGTAGTGGGTACAGCCCAGCACCAAACAATCAATGCGCTTTTTTAACATGGGTTTCAAGTAGGTTTCCAAAAGCACTTCCATTTCTGAACTTTCTAACTTTCCCTTTTCGATCAAACCGACCAATCCTTCGCCAATTTGTTCTGTAACGCAGATGCCTTTCAAATACTTTTTTGAAGTCTCGTTAAACAATCGGCTGCTCAATGTTCCTTTTGTAGCTAAAATCCCGATGCTTTTGTTTTTGGTTTTAAGAGCAGCTGGCTTGATTGCAGGTTCAATGCCAATAAACGGAACCGCATAGCGTTCCCTTAAAATTTCAATGGCATTGGTCGTAGCAGTATTGCAGGCAACTACGATGATTTTACATCCTTTTGCGATTAAAAACTCCGTGTTTTTGATGCAGAGATTTAGAATTTCCTCTTTGGAATTTTGTCCGTAAGGCGCATTTTTGCTGTCTGCCAAATAATACGTGCTTTCATAAGGCAGGAGTTCGGTCAGCGTTTTC
>DLQL01000009.1 GCA_002477565.1 Flavobacteriaceae bacterium UBA7433 | reverse complement strand
GGTGGACCGTGTATTGCGTCCTTTATTTCCAAAAGACTACCATGCAGAAACACAAGTGATGATTCAATTGATGTCTCATGACGAAAATGTAATGCCTGAGGCTTTGGCCGGTTTGGCTGCATCTACAGCGATTCAGTTGAGTGATGTCCCTTTTGAGACAGCGATTTCTGAAGCGAGAGTTGCAAGAATCAATGGAGAGTTTGTCATCAACCCAAACCGCACACAGCTAGCAGCATCTGACATCGATATGATGATTGGTGCCTCTGCTGACTCTGTAATGATGGTCGAAGGAGAGATGGATGAAATCTCTGAAGAAGAAATGGCGGAAGCAATCAAATTTGCGCACGAAGCTATCAAAGTACAATGTGCTGCTCAAGTTCGTTTGGCAGAAGCTTTCGGAAAAAAAGAAACGCGTACTTACGATTCTGCTGAAGAAAACGAAGAATTGGCTGTAAAAATCAACGACGCTGCTTACCAAAAATGTTACGACATTGCCAAAAAAGGAACTTCAAAAGTGGAAAGATCTGCTGCCTTTGCCGAAGTAAAGGAAGAAGTAAAAGCACTTTTCTCTGAAGAAGAATTAGACAACTACGGAGACTTGGTTGGAAAGTATTTCAACAAAGCTCAAAAGAATGCAGTTCGTGAATTGACCTTGAGTGAAGGATTGCGATTGGACGGTAGAACAACTACAGAAATCAGACCAATTTGGTGTGAAGTAGACTACTTGCCTTCTACACATGGATCTTCAATCTTTACAAGAGGAGAAACACAAGCCTTGGCAACAGTCACTTTGGGAACTTCCAGAGAAGCAAACAAAATAGACATGCCTTCCTTTGAAGGAGAAGAAACATTTTACTTGCACTACAATTTCCCGCCTTTCTGTACAGGAGAAGCAAGACCTCTTAGAGGAACTTCCCGTAGAGAAGTCGGACATGGAAATTTGGCACAACGCGCTTTGAAGGGAATGATTCCTGCAGACTGCCCTTACACTGTCAGAGTTGTATCTGAGGTGTTGGAATCCAATGGATCCTCCTCTATGGCGACCGTTTGTTCAGGAACAATGGCCTTGATGGATGCAGGAGTTCAATTGAAAAAACCCGTATCTGGAATTGCCATGGGATTGATTTCTGACGGCGATCGTTATGCTGTTTTGTCTGATATTTTAGGTGATGAAGATCACTTAGGAGACATGGACTTTAAAGTGACCGGTACAGAAGATGGAATCACAGCCTGTCAAATGGACATCAAGGTAAAAGGATTGTCTTATGAAATCTTAGTAAACGCTCTGAAGCAAGCACGTGAAGGACGTCTTCACATCCTTACAAAGCTGACGGAAACCATTGCTCAGCCAAACGATGACGTGAAAAATCATGCACCTAAAATGGTTACAAGAGTCATTCCGAATGAATTCATTGGCGCTTTGATTGGACCTGGTGGAAAAGTAATTCAAGAGATGCAAAAAGAAACAGGATGTACCATTGTCATCAATGAAGATCCCGTTACTGAAGAAGGAATTGTTGAAATTCTAGGAACTGGTCAAGAAGGAATCGAAACGGTTTTGGCAAAAATAGACTCGTTGTTATTCAAACCTACCTTGGGTGAAACTTACGAGGTAAAAGTCATCAAAATGTTAGACTTTGGCGCGGTGGTAGAATACATCGAAGCTCCTGGAAACGAAGTATTGCTTCACGTAAGTGAATTGGCATGGGAACGCACAGAAAATGTGAGTGACGTGGTGAATATGGGCGATGTCTTCAATGTCAAATACTTTGGAATCGACTCGAGAACCCGTAAGGAAAAAGTTTCTAGAAAAGCACTGCTGGAAAAACCAGAAGGCTACGTTGCGAGACCTCCAAGAGACAACAACGACAGAGGAAGAGACAGAAACAGAGGAAGAGACGATCGCAGAAACGACAGAAGGTCTAGAGACTGATCTCTTATTGATTTGTGAATTCGTTCACAAATTCTAAAACCGCTCAAACAACTAGCAGCAGCAAATAAAATTTGCTGCTGCTTTTTTTTGTGCAGCTCCAACAGTTCTGAAAAATTTTTAAAAGGAAGACCTGTATCCATTAACTGCATATGAAAAAGACTCTTGCAAGAGCAAGAGTCCTTCACCAGTTGTAAAATCCCCCCAGAAAATACAACCTTAACAATTTACTTTGGATTGTAAAACGGACACCCCTATAAATATTACTGATGCCGTTCATTACTCAAATATACGAACAACAATTAACATATGTTAATTATTTATACATGTTTTAACATGTATATACAATTAAAAAGGTGCTTTTATGCCTTGAACATACAATAAATACGGGAGAAATTGGGCACAAAAAAACTCGCAATAAATGCGAGTTTTTTTAGATTTATAAAATTCCTGTCAAAAATTAATACAAATTGCTGCGCTCGTCTACAATCTCTGAGAAGCTCTCCAAAGCCTTGTACATCTGTCCATTTGCTTTGTTCTGATATGCACGCGTCAAGACGTTTTTGGACGCTTCATAACTCGGCAGCGAAACAGGCAGCTCTTTGTTGGCTACTGAAATCGCAAATACACCTTTCTCACCCACTATATTTTTCAAAGTGGTATTTGTTGGTACAGCATAGATGGCTCCAACGACAGCGGGTTCAATTCCAACTCCTGAAATGGTTGGTGCACTCATGGTTACATTCGAAAAGGAACGTACGGATGTTTTGAACACCTCTGCAAGGGCGGCAAGTGACTCTTGGTTCATTTGACTTGCAAGGAGCGCCGCTTTTTTCTCTTTGATTAAAATTGGTTTTACTTTGGCAGCCGCTTTGGAAGGCGCAACCAATCCCTTGTCTGTTTTGTTGGTGAGAACCACTACTGCATATCCTTTTTCCAAATCAAATCGCTTTGAAGCATTGACTGCAGTTTCCTTGTCAAAAGCCCATCGAACAATGGATCTGTTTTTCCCCAAAACGGCAACATCTTCTTCCATCGCCTTAATCCCAGACAAGGTGCGTAGCAAATAATTGTTCTCCTTAGACAAGTCTGAAATATTTTTTCCGGAAGACAATTCGTAAGCCAATGTTTCAGCATCTTCAAAGATTGCATTCTCAGTTGTTTCAGAAGCTTCTATTTTTCTTCCATAAGTAGCCAATTGAACTGCTTTTTGAATGTTCTTTTGGCCTGTAATTTTGATGACGTGGTATCCAAACACTGTTTGAACTACGCCCATCTTTCCTTTTTTATTTAAGAAGGTAAAATCTCTAAACTCAGGAACCATTTGCCCGTAAGCAAACCAACCCAAATCGCCCCCTTTGCTTGCATTTGATTTGTCTGCAGAATAGGATTTGGCCAATTTAGAAAATTGGTTGCTTTTTTTCGCAACCACTGACAGAATACTGTCCGCCAATTTTTTTGCTGCTGCTTCTGTTCTTGTCACAGAGGCATCCGCGGCTCTAGATCCTGCATAGGTGACCAAAATATGACTTGCACTTACAGAATCTGGCATGTTGATGAAATCCACCACTTTTGACAAGCGGTAATGGTTTTGAAATTTGTAAGGCCCTACAATGGTTCCTTCAGCAGCGTTGAAAACAGCATCTTCAACGACGGTTGGCAAATTGGATTTGAACACATATTTGGTATCTAAAGGCAAATCTGCATCGTTGTCAGCTAAAAAATTAGCCGCGTTAGCAGTTGCTTTAAAAGATGCTGACAGGTAGGTCAACTCATTTTTCAAATCGGCCTCATCTTCTTGAGAAGCCTTGATGTCAAACTTGACATAGTTGATGTCTCTACTCGCTTCTTCTGAAAACTCGTCTGAATGCGCTTGAAGGTAGTCCGCTACCTCAGCAGAACTCACAGGCACCAAACTATCGGCTACGGAACTATAGGGAACAAGAACGAAGGAACCACTCATCTTGGTTTGTGCTTCGAGGTAACTTTGCTCTCCAGCTGCCAAAGAAGCACCTAGGCCCAACTTTACCAATTGCGTATACGCTTGTTTTTCAAGATTGCTCTTTACACTTTTTTCGGTTTCCAACCAATTTAGCCATGCAGCATCCGATTGTTCTGCGGCATTTTCCTTTAAGTTGGCCAAATATTCTTTGAGCTTTTCTTCGTCAAAAAGACCGAGCTCGTTTTGAAACAACGGAGCATTTTTGATGGATGGAATCTCGATGACAGCATCCCAAACATCTTTCTCTCCTATGACAATGCCAGCTTCATCAAGTTGTTTTTTGTAAATCTTTTCACTCAAAATACGTTTCCAAACCGCAGTCACTGCCTGCATGTCAGAAACGGAAGATTTTGCGTTGGATTTGTAAGCTTCCACTTGAACTGCAAAGTCTCTTCTACTGATGGTTTCGCCATTAACGGACCCTACAGCGTTGACCTTACTTGAGTTAAAAAAATCTAAAATGTCTTTTGGACTTGCAACAAAAGCAAACAGCGCCAAACCGATGATTACGATTAAAAACATTGAGCGCTCTCTAATTTTTGATAATATTGCCATTGTATGTAGTGTTATAGTTATTTGATAGTGTGCGAAAATACAATTTAGTATTTAATTAAAAAAGTTGAAAGTTTAGAATTTTAAAAAGATTCGCAAGAGCGAGGCTGTTTCAAATCAGCTCAGCTAAATTCCTTGAATATCAAGAGATGGCATCAGGCCGAAAAGACTTTAAAGAAGACTTCTTCAATTCTAGAACTACTTCCTTTCAATACTTCTATCTCAAAATTATCGATGCGTACAAACGTGCCTTTTTTGGGAATACTTTCAGTGTGTTCTATAATAAACCCCCCTAAAGTTTCGTAACCGTCTTCTTTTGGAATGTTCAAATCATAGGTGTCATTGAGGTAGTCTATTTCCAAACGGGAAGAGAATTTGTACTCAAAATCTGAAAGCTGAACATCGATCAATTCGATGCTGTCGTGTTCGTCTTCAATTTCACCGAACAACTCCTCAATCACATCTTCAACTGTGATCAGACCAGAAGTGCCGCCGTACTCATCCAAAACCAAAGCGATGCTTTTCCGTTTGATGGTCAAGACATTCATCGCGTCGTTGATGGTAATGGACTCTGGCACAAACTCAACAGGCATTAGAACCGACTTGATACTTTTGGGCTTTTTAAAAAGGTCAAAAACATGGACATAGCCCAACACGTCGTCCAAGGAGGTTTTGTAAACAATGATTTTTGAAAGCCCCGTTTCTATAAAAATATTTTTGAGATTGGGGATGGATTCGTGAATCTCAACAGCGATGATCTCGGTTCTAGGGACCATAATTTCGCGTGCTTTTACTTTGTGAAAATCAAGAGCGTTTTGAAAAATTTGAATTTCAGAATCGACCTCTTTGGTTTCGTCTTTGGTGTCCATTTGCTCTGTAATGTAATCTCCCAGTTCCTCTTTGCTAAATTCTGTTTGGGAAACCAATTCATCGGTGTTGAAAAAGGTTTTTAGGAAAAAGTCAGAAATCAAGGTGATAAAATCAGAGATGTAATAAAAGAGGATGAAAAAAAAGTAAGCGGGAATGGCAAGGAGTTTTAAGGCTTCGTTGGCATAAATTCTAAAAATGGCTTTGGGTAAAAATTCTGCCGTAACCAGGATGACCAATGTTGAGATAATGGTCTGCAACAGCAGCGCTGAAAACTCGTTTTCCAAAACAAAGGGAAATAAAGGACTCAAAAGATCCGTAATAAAGGACCCCATATAATAACTATAGACCACCAATGAGATGTTATTCCCGACAAGCATGGTGGTGATGAACTTAGACGATTTTTCGGTGAGTTTGTTTAAAATCCCCGAGACCATCCCGTCCTTTTTTTTCTCCAACTCTATGTGGAGTTTGTTAGAAGACACAAAGGCAATCTCCAAACCCGAAAAAAAGGCGGACAGCAGGATTGATGTGACAATAATGATGAGTTCTAACTCCATTGTTATAAAAGCGAAACCATTTTTGAGCTTCGGGAAAAAACGCCAAGAGACTGGGCATTGTTTTTTTAGGACCTCTTTTTACGAAACCTGCGTTTGAAAAAAAACATAAAAAAAGACAAAACTCCAAAACCTAATGACAGGTAGGCTTTTTCGGGTTCTTCTGTCCATTTCAATGCTCCTTCAACAAAAAAAACAACACCTATTACCAAATAGGCGTATTCAAAATATGTACTAAACTTGTGCATGTCTATTCTTCTTTAAGGTGTAAATTTCCACTCATTTTCTTCAAAACCCAGCCTTGCAAGTCTTGCCGCGATTCAAAGCCAGTTCCAAAAATGGTGTCTTTTTCAAGGGTCAAAACAAAGGGTTTTTCGGTAAAGATATAATTTGTTTTTTGATCCCAATACAATTGGGAAGTTTCTAGTTTTGACTGTTCCGTATGGTTGAAAACCTCAACATCTCCAACAATTTCTGAGACCGAAGTTTTGGCATAGCTAATGGCATAATTTCCGGTAATTGTGGTGGAATCTTTTCCTGTCTTATCGATGGTCACCAACTGAATTCCTTTGGGAAATTCGGAATAGGGATGCTCTTTTCGGTTGGAAAAATCTAAGAGCAAAGGAGTCAACAAACGAAAGACCACTTTTCCTGAATCTTTGTAAACGTGCACCACATTTTCAGACTCTCCAATTGGCAAATTCTTGTCTGCCAAAAAATCATTGACTTCTTGGACACTGTTTACACATGAAAAAAACATTGCCATCCCTGTTAAGGCTGCAATGTTTATCCATCTATTTCTCTTATTTTCCAAGTGTTCTAATTAAATGAATGACCGTTCTCTTGGGAGAAGGCAATTGGGAATCCTTCTAAATTAAGGAATTTTTACGGTTTCACCAATCCAACACCCGATTCTAAAAGAATCTCCAGAAGTCAATCCTTCGGTAAAAATCAATTTCTTAGAAGGGATTGAAGAGCGGTAGCTTTTGCTGTATTTTCCAGCGATGCTTCTGTGAGTAGGATCTACGGTCCCTGCTTTGTTCGCCAAATTCAAGGCCGCTACATAAACCATCTTTTTTTCAAATTCTGAGTTTCCACAAGAGTTTGCACTGGAAGCGTAAAGGCTGGCAATCAAAAGATAGGCTTCTCCCATACTCCTCTTATTTTGAATCGCTTTGTAAGCATAGCTTCTCGCTTCAGACTTGCGTCCTTTCTTTTTCATTATTTGGGCAATTTTATACAGATAGCCCGCGCGCTTAAAGACGTCCGTTTCTTGAGCTACAGCTTGTTCAAAATATCCTTTCGCCTTGTCAAACTGATTGTTTTTTAACAAGATGCCCGCATAAAAAACCGAAGCTTCTGGCGAAGGCTCCGCAGCGACATAAGCCTCTACAAGTTGATCGTACAAGGGGTCTTCTGTACATTCTTTTTTATACATTCTTGATACCGAACTCTTCAGCCAAGCCGCGTTGCTCTTGTTGGCTTCAAATTCACTTGAGTACAATGGAATCAGGCGTTCACAGGTAGAAAGATCAATGATCATCTTGTCCAAACCGCCCTCTACTTTTCCAATCGCTTTTGAATTGTTTTCATAAGCTCTTTTCAATTTTTTCTGTTTGGGCGTCAAGGCATTCCCTTTTTCCTCTTTGGCAGAGTAGGCATCCAATTTGGTAGCGTAGTAGTTCAATTTGTCTTTTACAGCTTGCAACAGCACGTCATAGGTGTCAAAAATAACCTGAACATTGCCATCCTTGTTCTTGTTTGTTACGAATCGGAAGTATCTGTAAATGGATTTGACCCCCATCTTTGAAGGGTCGATCTGATAGGCTTTTTCGAGCATGACCAGCACTTCCTCATCAGTACTTCCATTGTCGTGTATAAAGCCTGCATAATCGCTGTACAACTTTGCCAAATTTTTTGGGTAGTGTTGGATTCTTTGGTCAAAGACCCTGCGCACCAAAGCGATGGCTGCTGGTTTGTCTTCAGCAGAAGCTTTCTTCAAACGGTCTTTTGCAATGGTAATTCCCAATTTGTAAATGTTTACAGAGAGCTTGGGGCTGTTGTCCATGCACCACAACCAATTTTCATAGGCCGCCTCGTAATTTTTTGATTTGTAATCTCCCTTAAAAAGATTGTATTTGATCATCGCTTCTTGATTGACTTCTTGCGCTGTTGTAGCTGAGAAGGTCAAAAATAAAAAAGCTGCTATTGTGACTAATTTCTTCATCTTTGTCTGTCTATAATTGTGTGCTAATTAATCTATTTTTCGTTTTCGAAACCATTTGTCTCCCAAAGAGAGGCTCAATTTGAGGTTGATGTATTTTTCTTCTACCAAAGTATCGGTGACTTCTCCTTTGATTCCGTATTCCACCCCGATATTCAAATCAGACAAGCCCTTGCCCATGGGAAGTCCTATACCAAAAGACATGCCAAAATCTGTGATTTCAGTGCCGTCTAAATACATTCCTGAATTTTCATACTTGATTCCAGCTCTGTACACCACACGGCTAAAGTAGCTGGATAAGGAATTGTATTTTGGAATAAAATACCCCCCCAAAGAAATCCGTTGGTAGTTGTCAAACTTCAGTTGTCGCACATTGTTTTGCAAAGTCGATCCGTTGTAGGTCACTGCGTCGTTGAAGCTGTATTCTATACTTGCATACCACTTGGTCAATTCACCATAACCAATGGCAAGGGTTGTGTTTAATGGATTGTTGATGCTGCCCTCTTTTGTCACAGGTGCCAATGTATTTTTGACTGACTCAAAATCAGCGGAAAAGAATCCACTGTAAAAGCTGCTTGTTTCTGTGACTTTGAGCTCCTTGCTTTTGAGGAATGTCATTCCCAAATTATAAACTTGTTTTTTGGAAACTTTTCCTTGGTAGTGCAGCCCAAATTTGGTGTCAAAACCGCGGAGAACCGCTGTCGTTTTTTCACGGGTATCGTAGAGAATCTCATTTTGCTGGTGGGTGATGGTGTTTTCCAGATCTCCAAAAACATAGGCGCCTTCAATTCCAACAGAAAGCCCCTTAAAAACACGGACTCCCATGCCAAAGAACAAACTATTGCTGCCTCCATTCCCTTCATAAGTATACAATCCTTCGTCTGAAGCAATGTCTCCATCGGTCAATGCATAACCCACAGCTGTTTTGGCGCGAAAACCAGTTGTAAAACCAGCTTTGTTTCCCAACGGAATGCCCAAAGCTACGTAGGGGATTGAAAAAACGGAGGTTTTCTGCTGTACCTCTGCATCACTGATGGTAGTTTGAGAATTGACCACACCCACCGAAAAATTCGTAAAACGCAAGCCCGACAAACTTGCAGGATTGCTAAAATTTAAGTGGACAGGATCCGAGATGGCAGTTCCTATCCCTCCCATCATCGATTCTTCAATGGTTTTTGCTTGGAAAAGGGTTCCAACACCAAAAAAAGAATAGGGCGTGTCTTGCTGTTTTTGAGCGGCCATGCCAACAGAAAAAATCAAAGCAAAAAACAGGATGGTTTTGTGTGTCATTTGTGTGTGTTGTGAATCAAAATTGCGTGCAAACCTTCCGCTAGAAAATTCGGTTGCGCAAATATGCCATTTTTTAATCTTTTAGACAAGTAATTGGCGTCTCCTCCTGTTAAAACTACTGTTAAATCCGAAAATTGTTCTTGTGTTTTTGCGACAAAGCCCTCTATTTCAAAAACCAAACCGTTGACAACTCCAGAATGCATGCTTGCATCACTGTCGCTTCCGATTAGATCCCTATCGAAAACAGGCTCCAACAAAGGTAGGTTTTCGGTTTGGGAAGCCAGTGCTTTGTAGCGCATTTTTAGACCGGGAGAAATGGCGCCCCCAAGGTATTCATTTTCAGCATTCTTGACATCGTAGGTAATACAGGTTCCTGCATCGATGACCAATACATTCTTGTCAGGATACTGAAGGGCTGCAGCACTGACCAAGGCAATGCGATCCACCCCCAAAGTTGCAGGGCTTTGGTATCGGTTTTGAAAGGGGACAGGAGTTGATGTTGACAAGAGTACTACTTCTTGAAAGCGCGTCAAAAACTCATAAAGAGTGGCAGTCTTCGAACCTACGGAAGACAAAATCACTTTGGAAATCTTGTGTGATGAAAAAATGGCGGAGACAATTTTCAAGAAATCGCTTTGGCCGCAATCTTCTCTTTGCAAGAGCTGCTGTTCTTTAAAAACAACTATTTTGATACGGCTGTTTCCAGCATCGACAATTAGGTAGTTCATGATTGCTTTTCTAGACCCAAAGATACAAATAGATTTTTTTAAAAATTGTTTGCATATATCTAAATAATACTGCTATATTTGCAACCGCTTTGTGAAACAGCTTGCCTGCAATCAATAGCGAAAATGGTGCCTTAGCTCAGTTGGTAGAGCAATGGACTGAAAATCCATGTGTCCCTGGTTCGATTCCTGGAGG
>DLQL01000044.1 GCA_002477565.1 Flavobacteriaceae bacterium UBA7433 | reverse complement strand
TCAACCCAAACGATGAAGAAGCTTTCAAAAGAATCGTCAATTACCCGGCAAGGGGCATCGGACAAACGACGGTAGACAAATTGGTTGTTGCGGCGAATCACTACAACAAGTCACTTTTTGAAATCGTTCAAAACATAGACAGTGTCGATCTGAAAATCAATGCAGGAACCAAAAACAAGTTGCGAGATTTTGCGACCATGATTGCGAGTTTTGCAATCTCTGCTCAAAAACAAAATGCCTTTGAAATCGCTGAAATGGTGGTCAAGCAAGTGCGAATTGTCAAAGAATTGGAAGCAGATGGTACTCCCGAAGGACTGAGTAAAATAGAAAACATTCAAGAACTTTTAAACGGAATCAAATACTTTATAGACGATGCTGCCGAAAAAGGTTTGGAAACTTCTTTGCCGGTCTTTTTAGAGGACGTCGCCTTGAAATCCGATTTGGATAGTGACAAACCCGACGACGAACCGATGGTCTCCTTAATGACCATTCACTTGGCAAAAGGACTCGAGTACCCTTATGTGTATGTCGTGGGTATGGAAGAATCACTCTTTCCTTCTGCCATGAGCATGAACACGCGCAGTGAGTTGGAAGAAGAACGCAGGTTGTTTTATGTCGCACTCACACGTGCCGAACACCAAGCCTATTTGAGCTATGCACACACACGCTACCGATGGGGAAAACTCATCGATTGTGAGCCGAGTCGATTTTTGGAGGAAATAGACAGTCGCTTTTTAGAATACATCAGTCCCCAGCGTTTGCAAGCCCGGCCCAATCAATTTGTAGACAGCAGTCTTTTTGAAGACGACGTTCCAAAAGATAAAATTCGCTACCGCAAACCGATTTCTAGAGGCTCTGGTGGAATACGTGCTGAGAAAGCACGTACCGAACTCGGAAAAAAGAAGGTGCTCGTTCCTCAAAATTTCAAACGCGTAACAATACCCCATTCCAACATTCCTCCATCCGCAACACCCAAAATTTCCAAGGGAGATAGCGTGGAACACCTGCGTTTTGGAAAAGGAAAAGTTTTGCAATTGGACGGTGTGGGAGGGGATGCCAAAGCTGAGATTCAATTTGAAACACAAGGTGTTAAAAAATTAATTTTAAAATTTGCCAAATTGAAAGTGCTGGATTCTAAATGAATGCAATTGTAGGAGACTTTTCTGACACCTTGTTTTTTTTCCAAATGCTCAGTTCAACAGTCCTTCTCACCAAAGGGTAGGATATCAGGAATTATTTTATTAATTTCACTATTTCCCTAAATATTTCAAACCATGTACAATGCTAAAATCACAGGATTGGGCTTTTATGTCCCTGAACAGGTAGTTACCAACGACGATTTGTCCAAAATCATGGATACCAATGACGCTTGGATTCAAGAGCGAACTGGAATTCAGGAGCGCAGGTGGATTCACAAAGATTCAGAAGACAGCACCTCTCTGATGGGTGCCAAAGCAGGAAAAATAGCCATTGAACGTGCAGGCTTGACCAAAGACGACATCGATTTTATTGTGTTTGCCACCCTCAGTCCAGATTTGTATTTTCCAGGCGGAGGGGTTGATGTGCAAGCACTTTTAGACATGCCTACGATTGGTGCCTTGGATGTACGCAACCAATGCTCTGGATTTGTCTATGCCATGTCTGTGGCAGATCAATTTATCAAAACAGGGATGTATAAAAATATTTTGGTCATTGGTTCGGAATACCATTCTGGAGGTTTGGACAAAACGACGAGAGGAAGAGGGGTTTCTGTGATTTTTGGAGATGGTGCTGGTGCTGTGGTCTTGAGTCGAACGGAAGAAAAGGGAAAAGGAATTCTCTCCACGCATTTGCATTCAGAGGGAAAGCACGCCAAAGAATTGGTTTTGGAAGGTCCGAGTACTTCGAGGTGGGTTCCTGAAATCATTGAGAACAACGATCCAAACGATGTGTCCTTTTATCCTTATATGAATGGTCAATTTGTGTTCAAACACGCTGTGACCCGTTTTTCTGAAGCCATATTGGAGGGGTTGGAAAAAAACAAGTTGTCTGTAACAGATATTGATCTCTTGGTTCCCCATCAAGCCAATCTTCGAATATCCCAATTCATACAGCGTAAATTCAAACTCTCAGACGCTCAGGTTTACAACAACATCCAACGTTATGGAAACACGACAGCTGCCTCTGTTGTGATCGCACTTTCTGAAGCTTGGGAAAAAGGAAAAATAAAAGACAATGATTTGGTAGTACTCGCAGCTTTTGGGAGTGGCTTTACTTGGGGATCAGTATTTATCAGGTGGTAAGAAGCTGAAAACAGCGCGTATTTTCTTATTTGAACTTGTTTTCTTGGAGGACAAAACTTTCTCCAAGGTACACTTTTCGAACAGTTGGATCGTCGGACAATTCTTTAGGAGTCCCTTCTTTGAGGATTCCTCCTTCAAACATCAAGTAGGTTTTGTCGGTAATGGCCAAAGTCGCTTGTACGTCGTGGTCTGTGATTAAGATTCCAATGTTTCGGTTTTTTAATTGTGCAACAATGCTTTGGATATCTTCCACCGCAATGGGGTCTACACCGGCAAAAGGTTCGTCCAATAAAATAAATTTTGGATCGGAAGCCAAGCAGCGTGCAATTTCAGTTCTTCTTCGTTCTCCTCCAGACAAGAGGTCTCCTTTGTTTTTGCGAACGTGTCCTAAACTGAATTCTTCGATCAAAGATTCTAGCTTTGCATCTTCTTCTGCCTTGGTTCTTCCTGTAAATTGCAGTACAGACCGGATGTTGTCCTCCACAGATAATTTTCGAAATACAGAAGCCTCTTGGGCAAGGTAACCAATGCCGTTTTGAGCCCTTTTGTACATAGGGAAGTCAGTGATTTCTTTGTCGTCCAAAAATATTTTTCCTTCGTTGGGTTGGATCATGCCGACGATCATATAAAAAGAAGTGGTCTTACCTGCACCGTTGGGTCCCAGCAAGCCAATAATTTCTCCTTGATTGACTTCCAGGGAAATTCCTTTGACTACTTTTCGATTTCCGTAGATTTTTTGAATGTTTTCTGCTCTTAATTTCATACGATGGTCGCTTATAGAGATTGGTTCCTTCTTTCTTGTTTTTTGACTACCCATTTGGACACGTGGATGCTGATTTCATACAAAATCAAAATGGGGATGGATACGATGATTTGACTGGCGATGTCTGGAGGGGTAATGATGGCAGACAGCAACAAGACGACTACCAATGCGTGTTTTCGGTATGTTTTTAAAAACTCGGGGCTGATCAGTCCCAGTTTTGTCAAGAAGAAAATCAGTACCGGCAATTCAAAAACGACGGAAACGCCTAAAATGGTATTGGTGACCATTGAAATGTAAGAGGACAGGGTAAAATTGTTTTGGATGGCATCTGTGATTTCAAAGTGGTAAAAGAAATACACTGACATTGGAACGATTACATAAAAGCTAAATAAGACGCCCAAAAAGAACAGCAAGGAGGTTATAAACAAAAAACCCTTTGACTTTTTCACTTCTTCTTTGCGCAGGCCTGGAGCAATAAACCTCCAAAATTCCCAGAGCACGTATGGAAAGGCGGCAATTAGCCCGAGGATCAAGGATGACCAGATGGCATTCATCAGCTGGTTGGTCAAAGAAAGGCTTTGCAGTTTTTGAGGAAAATGAACCCCACAAAAATCACTGTTTATGCCCACCAAATTGAAAACTTTGCAAAAGACTTCGTAGGTGACAAAATCACTTTTTAGATGGGCCAACAAAAAAAAATCATAGACTTCTTTTTTAAAGATAAAAAGCACAATTCCAAAAGTAAAAATAGCGATTGAAGAACGTACCAAATGCCACCTCAATTCTTCGAGGTGGGCTAAAAAAGACATGTTGTTTTTTTGCTGTATCATTTTAGAAAATACCTTCTTTGATCAAGTCGTGCAAATGTATGATGCCTACGTAGCTGTCTGTTTCGTCAACGACGAGAATTTGGGTGATGCCAAAATTTTCCAAGGTGTGCAACGCGTCAATCGCCATTGCGTTGGCGGGCATTGTTTTTGGGTTTTCACTCATGACATCAGCAGCGGTCAAAGCTGTTATCGATTCGTTGGCTTCGAGCATGCGACGGATGTCACCATCGGTAATCATTCCGACAATTTTAGAATTTTCGAGCACAGCAGTGGCTCCCATACGTTTGTTTGAGATTTCAACAATGACGTCTTTGATTTTTGTGTCAGGGGCAACGACGGGCATTTTATTGTTGGCAATCAAATCAGCCACTCTCAGGTATAGGCGTTTTCCCAAAGCGCCGCCTGGGTGGTATTTTGCAAAATCATTGCTTGAAAAATCTTTTAAATTCAACAAGCACACTGCCAAAGCATCTCCGAGAACCAATTGAGCTGTCGTGCTTGTGGTCGGAGCAAGGTTGTTTGGACAGGCTTCTTTTTCTACATGGCAATTCAAGGTGAAGTCAGCCTGTGTCCCTAAAAAGGAACTTGGGTTTCCGGTGATTGCGATCAACTTGTTGCCGTAATTTTGAATGAGCGGCACCAACACTTTGATTTCAGGCGTGTTTCCGCTTTTGGAAATGCAAATCACTACATCTTCCTTTTGAATGTTTCCGAGATCCCCGTGTATTGCGTCTGCGGCATGCATAAAAATTGAAGGGGTGCCGGTTGAGTTTAGTGTGGCTACAATCTTATTGGCAATGATGGCACTTTTTCCAATTCCTGTAATAATGACCCTGCCTTTTGATTTAAATATAAAATTTACAGCATTTTCAAAATCAGAATTGATAAAATTCTTTAAATTCGCAATGGCACTGCTTTCCAATTCAATTGTTTGGTGTGCAGTGTCGATAATAGAGTTCGTTTTTTTCAAAAATTTTAATTTTTACGGAATAAAAAAAAGGAGTATCTTTATTTGCAAATGTATTTAAAAATTGATTAAGAGCGGTAATGAATAGAGAGGAAATTGACTTGTACGGTCCGTTGAAAACTTTTTTTGGTTTTACGAAATTCAAAGGACTTCAAGAACAAGTAATCAGGAGCATTGTAAGTGGAGAAAATACATTTGCGATCATGCCTACAGGAGGCGGGAAGTCTTTGTGTTATCAGTTGCCGGCTTTGATGAGTGAAGGGACTGCCATCGTTGTGTCGCCACTGATCGCTTTGATGAAAAATCAAGTCGATGCCATTCGAGGCGTTTCTGAGGTGGATGGAATCGCACATGTCTTGAACTCTTCCTTGAACAAAACTGAGATTGCTTTGGTCAAGTCGGACATCGAATCGGGAGTCAATAAATTGCTTTACGTCGCTCCTGAATCCTTGATCAAAGAGGAGTATGTTGACTTTTTAAAACAACAGACCATTTCCTTTGTCGCCATAGATGAAGCCCATTGCATCTCTGAATGGGGCCACGATTTCAGACCTGAATACAGAAACCTCAAACACATTATCAAAAACATAGGCGACGTACCTGTGATCGGTCTAACGGCTACTGCTACTCATAAAGTACAGGAAGATATTTTAAAAACACTCGGCATTTCCGATGCCAAAACATTCAAAGCTTCTTTTAACAGGCCCAATTTGTTTTACGACGTCCGTCCTAAGACAAAGGACATTTATAGTGATATCATTCGATTTGTAAAAGGCTACGAAGGCAAGTCTGGAGTCATCTATTGTTTGAGTCGCAAAAAAGTGGAAGAGGTGGCACAGATTCTTCAGGTCAATGGTATCAAAGCGATGCCTTACCACGCAGGTCTGGACGCAAAGACGCGGAGCAAGCACCAAGACATGTTTTTGATGGAAGACACGGATGTGATTGTTGCAACCATCGCTTTTGGGATGGGAATCGACAAGCCAGACGTTCGTTTTGTCATTCACCACGACATTCCCAAAAGTTTGGAAAGTTATTACCAAGAGACGGGAAGAGCGGGGCGTGACGATGGAGAAGGGTATTGCTTGGCATATTACGCTTATAAGGACATTGAAAAATTAGAAAAATTCATGGCAAGCAAGCCAGTTGCCGAACAGGAGATTGGACATGCATTGCTGCAAGAAGTCGTTGGTTATGCGGAGACATCCATCAGCAGACGCAAATATTTA
>DLQL01000082.1 GCA_002477565.1 Flavobacteriaceae bacterium UBA7433 | reverse complement strand
TGTACATTGATTTCGCTTCCCATCGCCATGGCAGTAGGGTATGGCATGGCACGGTCCCAGTTTATTGGAAAGCCATTGGTCGAAAGTTTGCTGAGCCTTCCCTTGGTTTTGCCTCCTGTCACAACGGGATATCTTTTATTGGTTTTTTTAGGAAGTAAAAGCACTTTAGGTTTGTGCTTGTACGATTTGTTTGGGGTTCAACTCTCTTTTCGTTTTCCTGCAGCAGTCATAGCAGCCATTGTCGTTTCCTTTCCGTTGGTTGTGCGTTCCATTCGAACTTCGATGGAAATGGTCGATCCAAAACTGGAAGAGGCTTCACGTGTGCTTGGTGCAGGGAAGCTCAAAACATTTTTTAAAATAACTGTACCTCTTGCCTTTCCGGGAATTCTTTCGGGAGCTGTTTTGGCTTTTGCGCGGTCTTTAGGGGAGTTTGGAGCAACCATCACTTTTGCAGGGAACATAGAAGGAGAAACACAGACTTTGCCTTTGGCCATTTATAATTACATGCAGGTCCCCGGAAGTGAAGAACCTACGATGCGACTCGTTCTCGTATCTCTTGTCATTGCTTTTGTCGCAATGGCCTTGTCGGAGTGGAGTATAAAAAAAATAAAACATGACAACAATTGACATTCACTTGAGTAGAAAGGATTTCAAGCTTGAGTTCAAAGAAACATTTTCGCCTGGAATTACAGGTATTTATGGGCCGAGTGGTTCAGGAAAAACCTCTTTGTTATTGGCTATATCGGGTTTGCTTCCTCTTGAAGAGGGGCGTGTGGTTGTAGCGGGTCGCACCTTGTTCGATGCTGCGAAAAAGAGAAACATTCCTGTAGAAAACCGAAAAGTTGCTGCTGTTTTTCAAGAAGGGCGGCTCTTTCCACATATGACGGTGTTCAAAAATTTGCGCTACGGTTGGAAGCCACAGTCGAACATGGATTTTGAGGAAGTAGTAGACTTGCTTCAGCTAAGGCATTTGTTGTACAGGATGCCTTCTCAAATTTCAGGAGGAGAACGACAGCGAACTGCTTTGGGGCGCTCCTTGCTTTCTTCTCCAGACATCTTGTTGTTGGACGAGCCTTTTTCTGCGGTGGATGTAAGTTTCAGAAGTCAACTCCTTTCTTTGATTACACGTGTCCAAAAAAAAGTAAAAATTCCCATTTTGGTAGTCAGTCACAATTTGAAAGATCTTTTGACACTGAGCAATAGGTTGCTCGTATTAAAAGAAGGCAAATGTGTAGGACACGGAAATTATTACGATTTGCTAGCAAAAGGATCGGTTTCAAAACTACTGGGATCCAAAAACACGACAAATACCTTGCACATGCAGGTCGCAGAAATTATGCCTGATGAAGGAATTGTTCAGTTGCGAATGGGACTGCAGTCCGATCCGATTTTTGTTGCCTGCAAATTCCCAGCTGAAGGCTGTTCACTGGGGCAGCAATTACAACTTTTTGTCCATGCAAACGACATTGCCTTGTCTACGGAAAAAATTGAAAATGCGAGCATTCAGAACCAATTAGCGGGGGTAGTAACTGCTTTTATTGAACGAGAATCGGTGCTGTTGTGTCGGGTAGATGTTGGTGTTCCACTGTATGTTGAAATTACAGTTGCCTCAAAAAACAAGATGGACCTCTCCATAGGGTCGCGTGTTTTTTGTCTTTTCAAAGCGGTTGCTGTAGCTTCGGTTTCTTGAGATTGGAATTTTTTTCAAGGAAATTACTATTTATTTTTGAGTACTTCTTTTTGAACACAGCAGTACGATCTTATTGTCTTTGAAATCGGTTGTAAAAAACAGATACACAGTTCCACCTTCCTTTATTTTAGTCTTTTTTCGAATCTGCGCCACTGTTTCGGGGAAGTTTCTTGTGGTGATGTTTGCTTTTTGTTCGGGAAGTAAATTCAAGAGTTCCTTTTTGTTGTATCGAATCGATTTTTCAATTTGAAAAGTTCTTCCTGGAAAATCTGGCATCAAGGCTTCGGAGGTATATAAGTGAGAGTGTTTGTGAAGTTTGTCGAAGTGGAATTTTTGGGAGATTTGAGAAAACGCACCTGATTTTAAAAGGGCGGCATTGGGTTCGTACAAGTAGGTTTGCGGTTCGCCATAAGTAGCTTTGCAGTTGGATCCCAAAGAGAAATTGAAATTTTGTTGCCCGTTTTTCAAAAGGTTACAGGCGAACACTCGTATCGTGTCAACAGCTTCTTTTTTTAACACAAAAAGAATTTCTTTGACCTCGTTCAAATGGGCAACTACATGGACTTCAACAACATTTCTCATGTCTTTTATAGCGCTTGAAATGTCGAGCATGGGTGCGTATTTGATCAGAATTTGATCGGTGTGTTCAAAGAAAAAGTCGATATTTTCGGGCACGTTTGGCAGGCAGTCTTTGATCAAAAAGACTTTTCCTTTGGCTTCGTTTCTTCGAGAAGGGTCAAGGTATATCCAATCGTAGCGCCGGGTACTGTTCTTTAAAATTTGAAGACCGTCTCCCACTTGTGTTTCGATGTTTTCGATGCCCATCTGTGAGCAATTGTGTTTGACCAAGTCAGACAATTCACGGTTGAGTTCCCAATGAAAAACACGGTCGATTGATTTTGAAAAAAAAGTACAATCCACTCCAAATCCGCCCGTCAGATCCACCAAGCGAGTTCCAGATACACGTTTGGCTTTGTAGGCGGCGGTGGCCTCTGAGGAACTCTGTTCTAGGTTGATTTTTTTTGGAAATAAGACACCGGCTGTAGTATGCCAAATGGGGAGTTTTTTAAGGCTTTTTTGTTTGCCTTCAATTTGTTGTGCGATTTCTTGAATAGAGACATCCTCAAATGGGCTTCCTTTTAGAATCAGTTGACTCAAATTACAGTGCAAGCTTTGAGTTATAAATGTTTGTACCTCTTGTGAGAGTAGTCTTGTATTCACAGATGCTTACAGTTCTTGCGTTAGTGATTTGACAATTTTATTGTCTGTCAAAAATTCTTTGAGGACTACCTTTATAACGGTATATAGAGGAACAGCAAGTACCATTCCTAATACGCCAAAAAGAAGACCTGCAATCAGAATAACCAAAAAGATTTCCAAGGGGTGGGATTTGACGCTTTTTGAAAAAATCAGCGGTTGGCTTAAAAAGTTGTCGATCAATTGTGCGATTGCGTAGCCCAACATGACATAGAGTGTGGTAGGCAAGATTTCAGTTTGAAAATTCAAGTTTAAATTTTCTGTCATGGTGAGGACAAGCATCAAAACACCTCCGATAAGAGGGCCGATATAGGGAATCAGGTTTAAAAGGGCGCACAAAAGTGCAATGACGATGGCATTTTCAATGCCGAAAATTAAGAGCACCGCGCTGTAAATAACAAACAAAATCGTGATTTGTAAAATGAGACCAATAAAGTACCTACTCAGCAAATCTTTGATGGTTTCAAGGGATTTGGATACGCGGCTTGTTTTGGATTCAGGAATCAATAGAAAAAGACTGTTGTGTAAAATCTGGGTGTCTTTCAGTAAGAAAAAACTGATAAATAGCACTGAAAAAAGTCCAATTCCGACAGAACCAATCCCTCCCAAAACTGCATTGAATAGATTGGGGATGTCACTGAAATTGGACAACAAATCCAGTCGTTTCAATTGTTCAAAAACATCGATGTTTCGGTCTGAGAAATAGGAATTTATTTTCTGAAATAAGTTCTGAAGGTCATTTTTGAATTCTTGGGAATTTAAAAGAGAAAGGTTTTCGCTTTGTTTCAATACCAAAGGGATGAACAGGCTGATCAGGCCAAAGAGAAAAAGAATAAAAAGAGACATGGTCATGAGGACGGCAATGGTATTGGGTAATTTTAAGCGTTGCCTGAATATGCCTAAAAGAGGTCTGGCAACTAAGCTTAACACAGCGGCAATACCTAGGTATATCAAAACAGGTTTGATGGCAAACAAGAACAATAAAAGAAGGGATACAGTTGCGATAGTGAGCAAAGCTCTGAGGATTCCGGATGCAATTTGTTTAGATTCCATGGTGTTGTTAAATTATAGAGACATTCGTGTGTTGGTCTTGACAACAAGTCATAAACAGCGTATTGTTGGGGATGGATTTGCAGCGCTCAGGTGCATTTTTGTTTTTCGATACTTCTGAGTCTGCATAATACGTCAATTTTGGGGTTTTTGCAACTTCTTATCTCGGCACATGCAAATTGTTTTTGTGTGTTTGAGTGTGTTTTTGGTTCTTTAAGTAAGTAGCTGAAAAACCTCGAAGATTTTCAAAGAAAAGGGTAAAATCTTCTTCGAATTCCCCGTAGTTTTTCAAGAGATCTTGAG
>DLQL01000001.1:6097-7021 GCA_002477565.1 Flavobacteriaceae bacterium UBA7433 | reverse complement strand
GCTCCCACATAATGTGCAACAATAGAAGAAATAGACGCACGGGTCTGTCCCAAGACCCATACAATTGCCGCGATAAAAGAACCTGCAATTCCCACTGCCGCCAAGGCTTCGATGGCATGCGTATCCACATTGCCAACAACAGCGGTATCTACAAGGGACAACAAGGGCTCCGAAATCCCAGCAATGATCAATGGAATGGCGAGTTTGTTGATCTGCTTAAAAGAAACACGTGGAGATTTTTCCATAAAATCAGGTAGAAAATATAAAATGAATCGTTTGCTGAAGGACCTCTTGAAAAGCATCGGGCAAAACAGGTTCGTCCCAAGGTTGTTTGGCACCAAAACTGTGGGATGCTTCTGGGAGCAAGAACAATTCACTATTAGGGCTCCAGCTGTGGAGGTTTTCGGCTTCCAAAACGGGAACTGTCGCATCCGAAGTTCCGTGAACAATCAAATGGGGTATGCAAAGCTTCTCAGCTGCTTTTTGAATTGACAAGCGGTCTTTGTTCTCTATAAAATTCTGGTAAAACTGAATGTAATGGGGCATCTTTTGTTGCGTTCTTGCATTTTCAATATAGGCAACTCCTTCTTTTTTCCAAAACGCCAAAGGAGAACCCGATGGAAATCGAGCGCCGTAATCAGAAACAGCAGCCCACGTGACCAATCGTGTTACTCTTGTGTCTTCAGAAGCTTTGATGGTCACGATACCTCCTCCTCTGGAATGCCCAATCAGCGTGATGTCTTGAGGGTCTATTTCTTCTGAAAAAGGTTCCTGCACAAGCAACCAATCCAGTACCGATGCAAGGTCGTCCAATTCTTTGGTAAAATTGTTCTGTCCAAAGGCTTCCAAATCGGGAAAATCAATGGGTTGCGCGGGTGTTCCTCCGTTGTGGGAGAAGTTGAATTTTACCAAAAAAACTCCTTT
>DLQL01000001.1:0-5951 GCA_002477565.1 Flavobacteriaceae bacterium UBA7433 | reverse complement strand
GGTGTTTTCCTGTGACCTGTTTGTTTTTGATGATTTCCATAATGTATTGGGGCGCTCGTTAAATTGACACTGGGAAATTTATAAAATAAAACGATGTGTTTTCCTAAAATATTAGGGTTTGTTTTTGGTTTCTATAAAGGCTGTTTTTGGATCAAAAATCTCGAACAAGGTTTGCTTTACAACCTCCATAAATTCTTGAACCCGAACTTCTGTGAGTTCCACATCTTTGGTTCTTGTCTTTGAAAAATTCATAGAAATAAAACCCGATTTCATGTTTTTAAACGAAACGATTCCCGCCTGAACTTTCTTTTCAAAAACGGTTTTGTTTTGACTGCTGTACAAAAATGCATAGAGCATCACTTGCAATGCTTTGGTATATTTGTAGGCTTGGGTCACTTTTTCAAAATCACCTATGTGCAATTGAGAGGCTACTACCTTACCTGTTTTGTAATCTAAAATTCGCAGGGTACCGTCCAATTCGTCAATCCGATCTACAGTCCCCTTAATTTGAATTGGAAAATTGCATCCCGGCACTTGTAAAGGGGCTGCTATCTTTTGTTCAATTGCGATGATTTTGAGGGTCTTTCCCCCCTGTATCAAGCGCAACTCTGCTTGTATAAAATTGAGAATAAAATTTTCAGCAACTTTAAAAATCAGCTTGTTTTTACCGGTTTGGACATTCCCATTTTTGTAATGCTTGGAAAAGAAATGAAGGGTGGTTTCGGCAACTTTTGAGCGCATATTGAGCAGGTCCTCCTTCTTGACAAAAGAACCCGTGAGCGGTTTGTAAAAGTGATCCAACACTTCGTGAACCACGGTTCCCATTGTATTTGCGGCAACCGTTTCTTGCAGCGTTTCTGGATCCTTTATTCCTAAAAGGTACTGCTTGTAATAGCGAATGGGGTCCAAAACGTAGGATGACAAAGCCGAAGGAGAAAAACCACTTGCTGCTATTTTTTTGAGCTGTTCGATCATCTCCGGGGTTTTTTCAACCGCTAAAAAGTGTTCTTTTTCTGTTTGAACGATTGGAGTCCATTGCTGTTTGACCATCTTGTAACCATCGGTTTCTAGCTGGGTCAAAAATCGGCTTTTCTCTCCGGCACCATAGGTGTCCATTTCTGTATTGTAAAATAAATACACGTTTTTTGCCCGTTGCAACAGTCGGTAGAAGTGGTAAGAAAAGATGGCGTCTTTCTCCTGATAGGTAGGCAATCCATAGCTCTTTTTTACATCAAATGGAACAAAGGAATTTTCATTTTTGCCTGCGGGCAAAACCCCTTCATTGACGGAAGTGACAATTACGGTTTCAAAATCCAATACCCGTGTTTCCAACATGCCCATCAATTGCAATCCGCTCAAAGGTTCTCCTTGAAAAGAAAGCTTTTCAGTCGCAATCAATTGTTGGTAAATTCCATGCAGTGTTTTGAGCGATTGTATGTGTTTGAAATCTCCATTCAAAGTTGCCAACTGTTGAAATAAGGTGTGGTAACGGAAAAGGCATTCTCTTTCAAAGCCTTCAAAATTGTCTTTGTTGCCTTCTATAAGAGTGCAACTGCTTTCTATAAAGGTGCTCACATTTTGGGACATTTTAAAAAGGAACGCCATCTTACTATCTCCTTCAGTGGCGGAAAGCATGACCTGCAACTGATCGGAGGAGACAAACACTTGGTTGTTGGCGACCAAAAGATTTCTCAATTGTTCTAATACTGAAGAATCTCCGAACAATTTGTGTAAAAAAGGATGTTGAAGCAAGCGTTCAATGTCTTTGTAGTAAAATTCATTTTGACCGACCTTTCCCAATTTTTTCTGGTTGAGGTACAGTTCGAAAAGCGCTCCAAAAAAACCTGCAATTGGCATGTCTTTTAACAGATACCCCATGGTGATGTTGAGTCTTTTGACTTCTTCTGGCAAAGAATTCAAGGTCAATGACAGCAAAGATTCATCTGCCAAAACCAAAGCTGTTTTGGCAAAGTCTTGTTGCTTGCTCAACAAATTTCCCACAGCTTTTATTTGGGAAACATTTTTGGGCGTAGCTATTTGATGAATTATTTTGTCTTTGGAGAAATGGTTGGAAACCGTTTCAAAAGGATGCTTTTCATAATAAGACCATTGCGCGCGAATGTTTCTCAAAAAATACCCGGCTTCTTTTTTAGAGTCCATGTATGAGGCGTCCGAATCCCAATACACAGAAGCGACTCCTCCGTCAAGAAGGCTTTTAAAAAGGGCTTCCTCTGCCTTGTTCAGGGCGTTGAAGCCTATAAAGACTAGGTGCTTGTTCGGGATGGTTTTCAGGTATTCCTGTGTGTTTTGAACTGCTTCTCGATACAACATTCCTTGGTAACCCTTTTTCTTGGCTAACAAATGCTTGTAGAGCTGTTGATAGGATGTGCCCAAACGCTCCATAAAGGAAAGGTGATTTTTTAGGACCTCAGAGGGTACTGTTTCCTCTGAAACATCCCAGTTTTCAAGACGCTTGATGTCTTTGAGGTAGGAAAACAATTCGGAGGCAGGAACCAGATGTCGGTCAACCTCATTGAAATCTTGTAAAGCTATGGAGGCCCATTGAGAAAAGGAATCAAAATCTTCTTGCTCCCTAGGATTTTGTTGATTGTAACAGGAATAAAATTCAAACAACAGCGAGATTGTGTCCATTTTCTTCAGCCCAGAAACGCGCTCAATAAAATTCTCAATACTTTGAATTTCCGGCAGAAAAACCGTGCTCGTGACTTGTTCTTTAAAAGCAGCTTTTAAAAAAACACCTGCCCGCTCACTTGGCAACACACAAAGAACATCGGTTAAAGAATGATCTTTTTTTAAAATTTTTGAAACGACCTCTGATAAAAATGTATCCATAGAAAAAATAACTGCTATAAAAATAAAAAAAGCTGTTCAATTAAGAACAGCTTCTCTTAAAATCTTAAGGCCGTGTGCTTTTTATTTCACCGCTTTAGAGATTGGGATTTTTCTCCCTTCTTTAAATGCAACAATAAATGCATTGGGATACCCTTTTCTTTTGACAGCCTTCAGTAATTTTTTAGCAGATTTATAAGTACTTGTCATTTCTCCCATGTAATACTTATACAAGCCACCTGTCTCAATTCGCTTAATGTTAGGAATTCCTTTAAAATTATAACTTACTGCCTTGATTTTGGATTTCCCAGAAGCTACCTGAATTCTAAAATAGATCTTCCCTTCTTTCGAGAGGTTTTCGTCTGCTCTCAATGCCTCAAAATCTACCCTTCTGTTTTGGGCTCTTCCATCAACAGTCCTGTTTGTCGTCATTGGATCTCGATAAGAAAATCCTTCTATCTCTAACCTGTCTTCATCAAATCCTTTGGCAACTAGATAGTCTTTAACGGTTTCTGACCTTCTGATAGAAAGCTTGCTATTGAGTCTGTCTGAACCTGAATTATCAGTATGTCCATTCAGTCGGTATTTTTGCGTATCCGATTTGCTGATAATGCTATAATTATGGTCCAAATTAGACTTGGCAAGTGGTGTCAAGTAATATTTCCCTAGGTCAAAATTAACTGGCCTCAATGTATCTACAGCAACTTTTATTGGACATCCATTATTGCTTGCAGGACCGAATTCTTTCAAACAAAAATCATTTCTATCAATAATACCATCTCCATCTGTATCTGGACAACCCTTAAATTTAAGTTCTCCTGCTGTTTCTGGACAAGCATCTTCACTGTCAACAATCCCGTCCAAATCAGTATCTGGACAACCCTCAAACTCCAACAACCCGTAAACGGAAGGACAAGCATCTTCACTGTCGACAATACCGTCTAAATCAGTATCCGGACACCCTCCAAATTCTTTCAATCCTGGAATATCAATACACAAATCTACCTTGTCAAGGATGCCATCACCATCTCTGTCTTTTGGAGAGCCAATACGCATAGACAAACTGATGGAATGTTGAAAATACGAAGACACTTCATTTTGCTGATATCCCCCAAAAACCTCTTCAAGAGCGTTGTAAGTAGACCTCAAATTGACAGCAACTTTTTCGTTGAGCCGAATGTTGAACCCAAAGGCTGGAATATAAGAAGGTGCAGAAGCGCTATTTATCCATGTATTTCCAAACCCAAATTGTACGTAAGGGTCAAACCAACCGGTTGCTTCTTTATCAGCATTAAAATGGTATTGACCGCTAAGACTGACTTGAGAAAAAGAGCATTCATCTATTGTTTTGGATTCCCCTTTTTTGACTTTATTGTGCGAAGCTTCTAAAACGAGGCTAAATCTTTTGTTGAAATACTTGGTCAAGGAAACATATGGAGACAAACCTGCGTTGCAATCCTCAAAACTAAAATAGTCTGAAGACAAACCCAAAAATTCACTCATAATAACGTTACGAGAGAAACCGACATCTCTGAAATCTACTACATTGGTTCCAAAACCAAACAACCATTTCTTGTCTGATTCTTGTGCGTTTGACACAAAGCTTGCAAAAAACAACACCGCCCACAAGGCAACTTTATTTGTATTCATAATTTTTTTTTCAATTCCGCAAGCTATGGATATTTTTAAAAAAAAAGGTGTATTTTTCTCAAAAAAAAGATTTTACTTGTTTTTATAGTACAATGTAAACGTAAAAAAGCTGTTCTTTATAGAACAGCTTTTTTTAAAATTGTGTGGCGCGAGTGCTTGTTTATTTCTTCACAACCAACTCCACTCGCCTGTTTTTAGCTTGTCCGGCCGCAGTTTCGTTTGAAGCAAGAGGCATGCTATATCCGAATCCTTTTGCATCCAATCGACCTGCATCTATTCCTTTTGAAACCAAATAGTCTTTCACCGCATCCGCTCTTAAAGAAGAGAGTGCTGCATTTACTCGATCAGAGCCAATTGTACAGGTATGGCCATTGATGGCAAGTTTTGCCTCGCTGAATTCCTGCATAAACAGAACTACTTTGTTTAAATAAGTAGGTGTTCCCTCTGAAAAAGAATGTTTCCCCAAAGCGAAAACGATAAGTTCTTTCAACGCTTCAGGCAATTTGATGGCGCAACCATTGTTGGACAATGGACCTGCTTCATTTGGACAGGGATCGTCTCTGTCTATAATTCCATCTCCATCGGTATCAAGCCATGGACAGCCGTTGTTTAATTTGTCTCCTGCTTCACTTGGACAGGCGTCGTCTTTGTCTAAAAGACCGTCCTTGTCCGTGTCTGGCCACGGACATCCTTTGTTCAATTTGGAACCTGCTACTTTTGGGCAAGCATCTTCTCCATCTATGATGCCGTCTGCATCGCTGTCAGGGCAACCGTTGAATTCCGGAAGACCTGCGTCAAGTGGACACACATCGTCCGCATCGGCTATTCCGTCTGCATCGCTGTCAGGACAACCTTGGAATTCGACCAATCCCGCCTCGTTGGGACAGGCGTCTTTCTTGTCGTAAACCCCGTCTCCATCCGTATCTTTTCGGTGGTCAAAGCGAATGGACAGGCCAATTGTGTGTTGGAAATAAGAAGCCAAATTACCCGACCCAAAATCATTTCCTATCGAAATACTGTTGTAAGAACTTTTCAAATTGAAACCATATCTTTCATTGAACCAAAGATTGAAACCAAAGGCTGGGTTTAAAGTTAAGGAAGACTCGCTGTCTACCCATGTATTGCCAACGCCTAATTGGACATAAGGATCGAACCAACCCGTTTCGCCTACCAAGGCATTCAAATCGTATTTTCCTGCGAGATCCAAAGCAAAAAAGGAAAGGTCTTCAACAGTTGCTTTTGAACTCTTTGTGATGCTGTTTTTTGATCCTGACAACACCAAGCTAAATCCTTTGTTCAAATACCTAGAAATCGAGATATGAGAAATCGCTTGACCGGAATTTGAATCATCGAACTTAAAATAGTCAGAAGAAAATCCTCCAAAATCCCCTAAAAGAGAGGAATCATTAAAATCCACTAAGTTGGTCCCAATACTCAGTTCCCACAAGTTC
>DLQL01000046.1 GCA_002477565.1 Flavobacteriaceae bacterium UBA7433 | reverse complement strand
TTTGGTTACAGATCAACTGGAAGCTTTGGTTGAAACAGACGTGTGTATCATCGCTGTAAACGACCAATCTATCGAAGCTTTGTCAAAAAAAATCGCACCATTCAACGGCCTCCTACTTCACTGCTCTGGAACCCTTGATCTAGACGTCCTGCAAGCAAATACTCGGACGGGAGTGCTCTACCCTTTGCAAAGTTTTAGCAAAGACAAGAAAACCGACTTTGGCAAGGTCCCACTTTGCTTGGAAGTGTCTAACACAGCAGACCATTCCAAGCTGCTCTTTTTGGCCAATTCTCTTTCTAAAAAAAATATTTGGATGACTACTGCACAGCGAAAAAAACTCCACCTCGCTGCGGTATTTGTCAACAATTTTGTGAACTACATGTATACATTGGGCGAAGAAATCTGTGTAGAAAACGGCATCCCCTTCGAAATCTTACATCCCTTGATTGAAGAAACGGCTCATAAAATCAACTCCCTCCCTCCTTCTCAGGCTCAGACAGGTCCTGCAATTCGAAAAGATACACTAACTTTGGAGGCGCATAAAAAACAGTTGCAATACCAAAAGAAAGAAATTTACAGCATGCTGACAGCAGCATTGCTAAACACCCATAAATAAAATAGTTCCATGGAAAAAAGTTACAAAGAATGGATGCCACAGATTGATACGTTTATACTTGATGTCGACGGTGTTTTGACCAATGGCATGATCACAATCTACCCCAATGGTGAAATGCTCCGTCAAATGAATATCAAAGACGGCTATGCGCTGAAAACAGCTGTCGATGCCGGCTACCGTGTCTGCGTGATTTCGGGAGGTAGCAACGAAGGTGTTCGTTCGCGATTGGAAGGATTGGGGATTACAGACATCTTTCTTGGCATTCACGACAAAGCAACTCGCTACCAGGAATTGCTTGACAAATACCAACTTTCACCCGATACCATTTTGTACATGGGAGACGACATTCCAGACTACCCAGTCATGAAAAGAGTGGGATTTGCTTGTGCGCCAAGTGATGCCGCACCAGAAATCAAAGAAATATGCAAGTACGTCTCTCCTAAAAAAGGCGGGGAAGGATGTGTGCGCGATGTAATTGAGCAAGTGCTCCGGGTTCAAGGAAAATGGAATGGGAAATTCGATGCCAAATACGATTGATTTCCGAATTCTCTAATTTTTTTTCTCCAACATCGGTACGAATTTACAAGCCTCCAATTCGTGTTTTTCAAAATGCTTTACAGCGGTTCTCTTGTACAAATACATAAGTTGTTTTGTCGTCCCGATGGGTATTACAAGCATCCCTCCTAGTTTCAATTGTGCAAGCAGTGCTTTGGGAACAAATGGAGCTCCGGCAGTTACGATGATTTTGTCAAATGGCGCATGGTCTGGCAAACCTTTGTAACCGTCACCAAATCCCAAATGCCTCGGTCGATACCCCAACTTGGGCAAGAACAGCTTGGTTTTCTTAAACAGTTCGTTTTGACGCTCTACACTGTACACCTCTGCTTGCATCTCCATCAAAACCGCGGTTTGATACCCTGATCCCGTTCCTATCTCCAACACTTTATTGCCGGGCATGATTTCCAAAAGTTGCGTCTGGTACGCGACCGTATAAGGTTGGGAGATGGTTTGATCTGCTAAAATGGGAAATGCCTTGTCTTGGTAAGCAAAACTCTCAAAACTAGAATCCAAAAACAAATGCCTGGGAATTTTAGCAATGGCAGCCAACACGTTTTTGTTTTCAATTCCTTTGGCAGCAATTGCTTTTGCCAGTTGATTTCTTAGTCCTTGGTGTTTGAGGGTATCTTTCACAAATAGTTTGTATTTTGAAGGTTTAAAATTAGTAATTAATCCCTAAAGATCTCTATTTTTGTACAAACATATTCGCAGTGTCTGGTTTCTCTTTTTCAAGACAAACACTGCCCGTTCCTTTTTGGACATATCTTTATTGAATCGCAACAAATTGTAACTATTAAAGTCATCGTATGAAATTAAAAGCAGGAGTTTTAGGAGCAGGTCATTTAGGAAAAATCCACCTACGACTGTTGCAGCAATCTGAGCACTTTGAATTGATTGGATTTTACGACCCTAGCAAAGAAAATGCCACCGCCGTATCAAAAGAATTTGGCTACAAAGCCTTTGACACCATCGACCAGCTACTTCTAGAAGTGGATGTTGTGGACATCGTAACTCCTACCCTCTCCCACTTTGACTGCGCCCAACAAGCCATTGCAAGTGGAAAGCATGTTTTTATAGAAAAACCCATCACGAAGACTTTTGAAGAAGCTTCGGCACTCAGAGACATGGCAAAAGAACACCAGGTTCGCGGGCAAGTAGGTCATGTGGAGCGTTTCAACCCTGCATTTACAGCTGTAAAAGAAGCCATTCAAAGCCCCATGTTTATCGAAACACATCGGTTGGCCGAATTCAATCCTAGAGGAACTGACGTCCCCGTAGTTTTGGACCTGATGATTCACGACATCGACATCATTCTGAGTGTGGTAGATTCAAAAGTAAAAAACATCCAAGCAAGTGGTATTTCTGTGATTTCCGAAACCCCAGACATCGCCAATGCGCGCATTGAATTTGAAAACGGTTGTGTGGCCAACCTAACGGCCAGTAGAATTTCGATGAAAAACATGCGTAAATCACGATTTTTCCAAAAAGATGCCTACATCTCCGTCGATTTTTTAGAGAAAAAAAGTGAATTGGTACGTATGAAAGAGGCTCCAGAAAACCCAGGTGATTTTGACATGATCTTGCAAAATGCTGAGGGGGTAAAAAAGCAAATTTTGTTTGAAAATCCGACCGTAGCCAACAACAATGCCATTTTGGACGAATTGGATTCTTTTGCCCATGCAATTCGCACAAATTCAACTCCTGTGGTTTCCTTATCTCAAGGTGCAGAGGCGTTGAGAGTGGCACAGCAAATCATCGATTGTTTTTAAGCAAAATGCTCCCAGCTCAATCAAACCAAGTGTTTGACCTTTTCATCACTGACAATCACCCCGTCTTTGAGACGGATGATGCGATCTGTTTGTGCGGCGATATCTTCCTCGTGGGTAACAACAATCAAAGTCATCCCCTCTCGGTGAATTGATTTTAGCAATTCCATCACTTCTCCAGTAGTCGTTGAATCCAAAGCTCCTGTTGGCTCGTCTGCCAACACCACTTTGGGTCTGGTGACCAAGGCTCTCGCCACCGCAACCCGCTGTTTTTGACCGCCAGACAATTCGTTTGGCAAGTGGCTAGCCCAATCCTTCAAGCCCACTTTCTCCAAATACTCCATCGCCATGAGCAGCCGTTCCTTTTTTGCGACACCTTGGTAATAAAGTGGCAATGCAACATTTTCTAGAGCGGTTTTGTAAGCAATCAAATTGAAAGATTGAAAGACAAAACCTAAAAACTTATTTCTGAGTTGAGCAGCTTTTTTTTCATCCAAATTTTCAATCGGAAGCTTGTTGAGCAAGTAGGTCCCCTCATCTTGTGTGTCCAAAAGACCCAAAATATTTAGAAGTGTTGATTTTCCAGAACCGGAAGCTCCCATAATGGCAACAAACTCACCCTCTTCAATACAAAGATCCAAGCCTTTTAGTACGTGGAGCGCTGTGCTTCCTATCGGATAGGATTTGTGCAATTTTTGAATGTCAATCATGGCTGTTTTTTAATGACACTAAAATATAAAATCTCTTGTTAAGAACATGCAAATACTATGTTAAAGAAAGTAAATACCCTAACTTTGCAGTCTTATGAGTACGACAAATTATATTAAATTGCACCGAAAAAAAAAAGGAATCGTTTTGTACGATGGTCCCTGTAAACTTTGCAATGACGCTGTTTTATTTCTCTTAAAAAGAGATGCACATGCCTATCTTATTTTTGGAAGTTTGCAATCTAAAGTCGCTCAAAACTTTTTAAAAGAGAAGGGAATCGACCCTTCTAAAACAGACAGTCTTGTGTTTGTTACAGCCACTGATATCTGGATGCGTTCGAACGCCGTATTGCATATTTTAGCTGTCTTAAAGGGCGCTTGGAGCTGGTTTGGAATTTTTCGTCACATACCCGAATCAATTCGGGATTCCTTGTACGATTTTATTGCAAAGAACCGCTACCAGTGGTTTGGAAAAACCGATTCTTGCAAGACGCCAAACCCTCTTTTTAAAGAACGCTTTATCGATTGATGAACTCCTTTTTGAAACCGATTTATGCACTGGGTTTTTGAGGGTAATTGTCGTCCCAATTTTGAACACGCGGACTTCCTAATTTTCCTTCAGATTTGGCAATCACCATAGACACACAAGCATCTCCTGTTACATTGATCGTGGTTCGCAACATGTCCAAGGGACGGTCGACCGCAAAAATCAAAGCCAAACCAATCGGCAACAGCTCTTTTGGGAATCCTACGGCATCCAAAACAATGACCAACATGACCATACCTGCTCCAGGAACTGCTGCCGAACCAATGGAAGCCAACAAAGCTGTCAATATGATGACCAGCTGATTGCTAAAAATCAATCCCTCTGGCCACAGAACTTGCATGATAAATACGGAGGCCACGGCTTGGTAAAGACTTGTGCCATCCATGTTGATGGTGGCGCCGACAGGCAGAACAAAACTCGAGACTTCTTTGTCTACACCGATGTGTTCTTCCACTCTTTCCATCGTAACAGGAAGCGTCGCAGCACTGGAACTGGTTGAAAACGCAAGCAATTGTGCCGGTGCAATTTGTTTTAAAAACCAAAAAGGTGCTTTTTTTGTGTACGTCCAAACGACAATCAAATAGAAAACAAGTAGCAACAGCAACCCGACAACTACGACACCAACATAGCGCAACAATGCGAAAAGTACAGCAGCATCGTTTGTGGTAACGATGACTGTTGCTAACAAAGAAAGCACAGCGATTGGCGCAAACAACATGATCAAATCCACCATTTTCAAAATCACGTCATTCAGGGCGTCAAAAAATTTCTTGAGAGGACGTACCTCTTTCTCTGGAACCAACAGCATACTGATGCCTAAAAAAATCGTAAAAAAGATCACCTGTAACATTCTTTTGTTGTTGCTCATCGCTGCAATGGCATTGTCAGGAACCATGTCTACAACAAACTGCAAAGGTCCCCTTTCTTGTTGCTTGCTCGCTTCTGAAATGCGTTCTTGAATTTTTACATTGCTGGCATAGGTTTGTTTTAGTTTTGTCACGGTTTCAGAGGAAACCCCTTCTCCGGGTTGGATCAAATTTACCATGCCCAAGCCAATCGAAATCGAAAAAACTGTGGTTGTGATGTAGACAAGGATGGTTTTGATTCCCATAGATTTGAATTTGGAGATGTCTTTCAAATCCGAAATTCCTTTGACCAAAGAAGCGAGAATCAACGGGACTGCGATGAGTTTGAGCATGCGAACAAAAATGGAACCAATCGGCTCAATCCAGTCTTGAACAAATTCTTTTCCTGATTCAAATTGAAGCATGATCAAGCCGAAAAGAACCCCAAGGACCATGCCTATTCCTATTTTCCAATGCAATGCCAATTTTATCATATGGTTTTTTTAAATTCCAAGATACTGAAACTCGAGGAATACAAGGGCACTTCTGCTGCATAAATTTTTCTGTAGGAATCTGTCCTGTTTCAGAATCAAGTATTTTTTGAATTTTTGCCGACAGTGCCCTCAAAAAAAGCTGTAAAATTTTTAAAATCATGCTCTTTTTGACCGGTGATTTTATAAGGAGCAGCGATGCGCACCAATTTTTTCGGATAATCCAATGCGACTTTGACTATGGGAACGTTGGCATTTTTAGCGATGTAGTAAAATCCTGTTTTCCAAGCACTGACTTTTTTTCGAGTTCCTTCAGGGGACATGCTAAAAACAAAAGCCTCATGAGAATCGAATAAGGCAACGATCTTATCGACAAAATTTTGTCGATTGGACCTGTTTACTGGAATGCCGCCCATCGCATTGAAAAACCAACCAAAAGGACCTTTGAATAGACTTTCTTTGCCGACAAAACGGGATTCAATTCCTGTAATGTAACGAATCAATATACCCATGGGAAAATCAACCCAACTGGTATGAGGTACTACAATGACAACGTATTTCTGAAAATTTACAGGAAAATCCCCTTCGATCTTCCATCCCAGGACTTTGTAGAAAAACCAGCTGACAACTTTTTTCATAGCGGGAAGGTACAACAATCTAGAAAGGCAACATAACACAAAAAGATCCGTAAACAAATGTCAAACAGAAACTCTTTTATTGTTGGTTATCGATTCTCAAAACAAAAGGCTGACATGCTACTAAAGAAGCAAATAACTCTGCAAAGCCAATTCATAACTGTCCAATCCAAATCCCAAAATCACTCCTTTTGCATTTGCAGAGAGCAGCGATTGATGACGAAAAGATTCCCTTGCATGGGTGTTGGAGATGTGTACTTCGATTACGGGTGTTTCTATCGCTTTGATGGCATCTGCCATTGCGATGGAAGTGTGCGTAAAGGCGCCTGCATTCAAAATGATTCCATCGTAGGAAAAACCTACTTCGTGCAACTTGTCGATCAGTTCACCTTCGTGGTTGGACTGAAAATACTCCAATGAGGCAACTGGGAATTTTTGTTTCAATTGAGATAGGTATTCCTCAAAAGAGTTGTTCCCATAAATAGAAACTTCTCTTTTTCCCAAAAGATTTAAATTTGGTCCGTTGATGATGATGATTTTCATAGCCAAAAATTATAGATTTGTTACAAATTTAAAAATGTTCTTGAATATCCCCTTGCTTTTTTTTAAATTATTGAGAAAAATTATTGCAATTTATCAATTCTATGTGAATGATTCGTCACGAGAAATGATTCCATTTTGCTTTTGGTATCTTTGTAAGCATGACTTGGAAGCTTCTTATAAAAGATTATCAAACTTACCTACGGATTGAAAGAAGCCTTTCCAACAACACCATTGAAAGTTACCAAAGGGATGTGCGCCAACTGGTAGACTACCTTGACAAACACCAAATTAATGCCAAACCCGTGTCCATAGACAAACAGACACTTTTGGGTTTTGTATACGAACGTGCAAAAAGTTGCAATCCAAAATCGCAATCGAGACTTATTTCTGGATTGCGCAATTTTTTCGATTACCTCGTTTTTGAAAAATACCGTTCTGACAACCCAACGGAACTCATAGAAAGCCCCAAAACTGGCAGAAAACTACCCGATACGCTTTCTCTCAAAGAAATAGATCAATTGATTGGAGCTATTGACTTGAGTCATCCTCAAGGAGAACGGAACCGGGTGCTCCTAGAAACACTCTACAGTTGTGGATTGCGAGTAAGCGAACTGATCTCCTTAAAAATTTCAGACCTGTTCTTTGATGAAGGATTTATTAAAGTGCTCGGTAAAGGAGACAAACAACGCTTTGTACCCATCGACGCAAACACTCAAAAAGACATCAATACTTACATCCATTACATTCGTTGTCATGTGCTTCCTCAAAAAGGTGCAGAAGACACGTTGTTTTTGAACCGTAGAGGAAAACAACTCAGTAGAGTCATGATTTTTACAATTGTCAAAAAAACGGCTTTTGAAGCGAACATTTCAAAAAAAATCAGTCCCCACACATTTCGTCATTCTTTTGCAACCCACTTATTGGAAAGAGGAGCAGACCTGAGGTCAATCCAACAGATGCTTGGACATGAAAGCATCACTACGACCGAAATTTACATGCATTTGGACAGCAAACACCTCAAAGAAGTGGTGGAGCGTTTTCATCCGAGAAGTCGAGAAGCGTAAGCAGAGAATACTTGTTGGCAACAACAATATTTTAGACCCAAAAAAAACCTCTTTTAGCGAGCCAAAAGAGGTGTGTATAAAAGATTGAAAAAACTAAGCATTGAACAACGCTCTGCCTTGCATCAAATCATTTACTTTTTCTGAAACGGATGCCAACAGCGCTTCGTCTTCGAAGTTTTGAATGACCTCGTCGATCAAAGCGACCACGGTTTCCATGTCCGCTTCGTTCAATCCACGTGTTGTCACTGCAGCAGCACCAATGCGAATTCCCGAAGTTACAAAGGGAGATTTATCATCGAAAGGAACCATGTTTTTATTGACCGTAATGTCCGCTTTTACCAAAGCTTGTTCTGCATCTTTTCCCGACAGATTCTTATTGCGTAAATCAATCAACATACAATGGTTGTCTGTACCTCCCGAAATCAGTTTGTAATCTTTTGCCACAAAAGCAGCAGCCAAAGCGGCAGCATTCTTTTTGACGCGTATTTGGTAGTGTAAAAACTCATCCGACAAGGCTTCTCCAAAAGCAATGGCTTTCGCAGCAATCACGTGTTCCAAAGGACCTCCTTGCATTCCTGGAAAGACCGCGGCATTTAAGAGACCTGACATTTTTCGCAAAGAACCGTTTTTTAGAGTGATGCCCATCTTGTTTTCAAAATCTTGTCCCATCAAAATCATCCCTCCTCTCGGTCCTCTCAACGTTTTGTGAGTTGTCGTAGTAACAAAATGGCAATGGGGAATCGGATCGTTCAACAATCCTTTGGCAATCATTCCCGCAGGATGTGATATGTCTGCCAACAAATAGGCACCTACACTGTCCGCAATCTCACGAAAACGCTTGAAATCAATATCTCTAGAATAAGAAGATGCACCAGCGATGATGATTTGGGGTTGTTCTTGGGTCGCTACTTCTTGAATTTTATCGTAGTTCAAAACACCTGTTTCAGCATCGACTCCATAAAAGGAAGCTTGGTAGGTTTTTCCTGAAAAATTTACAGGAGAACCGTGTGTCAAATGCCCTCCATGAGAGAGGTCAAAACCGAGAATCTTATCTCCGGGTTTTAGGACAGCCAAGTAGACAGCCGCATTGGCTTGAGACCCCGAATGAGGCTGTACATTTGCATAGGCAGCACCAAACAATTCTTTGGCCCTGTCAATTGCTATTTGCTCTACGACATCAACGACTTCACAGCCTCCATAATAGCGTTTTCCTGGATACCCTTCAGCGTATTTGTTGGTCAACACAGAACCTTGTGCTTCCATAACTTGTTCACTGACAAAATTTTCTGAAGCAATGAGCTCCAAGCCTTCCAATTGTCTTTCTTTTTCGTCTTGAATTAAGTCGAATATGATTTGATCTCGTTGCATTTTTTAAAATATTTACGTATTGCTAAATAAAAAAACAAAATTACAAATTCTCTTTTGTATTTTTCTTAGATTTTTAAAATAAAAATGAACAGTTTTTAAACAATGACAGCTTTGCCAACAAGTATTTGAGTGACAGCTCAAAAACGTTCAACAAATGATGCCAACCAAAGGCTGTTTTACAACTTTTTGAGGCCTTGTTCTGTGGCTATTTTGTTTTGTTTTTCTCTTTGTTTGTGCAACAGCTGTTTCAGTCGCTGCTGGTGCTGTAATTTTTCTGCTCGAAGTTTGTTTGCCTTTCGCAGCATCAATTTGCTGTGTTTGGCTTTGTTTTTTGTGTTTTTTGCCTTTCCTTGTTTGGGCATGGTTGGAAAAATTAGATGAGAATTTTTAGGGTCTCTCGCTTTGACAAAGATACAGAAATGCCTGTATCCCAAAAAAAAAGCAGTTCGAAAATAAAAGTTTGCAAATATGCATTACTTTTACTTTTTGAAGGAAGTCCCAAATCCACAAATATGATTGAAAAAATACCGTTTGATGAATTGTCCCAAGCATTAGAAGGCACAATTTGTACCGACAGCCTTCACCGTAAAATCTATGCTACTGACGCTTCTGTCTACCGCAAAACACCTTTGGCAGTCGCCTACCCTAGTACTGAAACAGACATTCAAAAAGTAGTACGCTTTGCTTCCAAATACAAAATAGCAATGACCCTTAGGGCAGCAGGCACTTCCTTGGCTGGCCAATGTGTGGGTGATGGAATCGTCATAGATACTTCCAAGCATTTTCAAAAAATAGGCACTTTGGACCTTGCCAACAAAACCGTCACTGTAGAACCCGGTGTCATTCGAGACGATTTGAACCGATTTTTAAAACCATACGGTTTGTTTTTTGGCCCCAACACGTCTACTTCAAACCGCTGTATGATTGGTGGAATGGTGGGCAACAACTCTTCTGGAACAACTTCCATACAATACGGTGTGACCCGCGATAAGGTTCTTGAGATGAAAACCATTTTAAGCGATGCCTCTGTGGTGGTTTTTAAAAAGGTAAACACACAAGAATTTCGAGACAAAACTTTGGGGAATACTTTGGAAAACAAGATCTACAAAGCCCTTTATGAGGAACTTTCTCAAACAGCGGTGCAAAATGAAATCCACAAAGAATTTCCCGATCCAAGCATACATCGTAGAAATACAGGTTATGCTGTTGACTCCTTATTAAAATTCGAGCTTTTTGGTGGAAATGTTCCAGAAAGCAACCTCTGTGAATTGCTCTGTGGCAGTGAAGGCACCCTGGGAATTGCAACAGAAATCACACTTCAATTGGATGTTTTACCTCCAAAAAATGCGGTTGTGGTGGCGGCTCATTTTACAAGTGTTCAAGAGAGTTTGGAAGCGGTTGTACTGGCAATGCAACACAATTTGTACACCTGTGAATTGATGGACCGGATTATTTTGGACTGTACCAAAAACAACAGAGCACAGGAAAAAAACAGGTTTTTCTTAAATGGAGAACCCGAAGCACTTCTGCTCCTGGAAGTCGCTGCCCCAACTGCACAAGAAGCAGAAAAATTGGCCAACTTGTTAATTGCGGATTTGCAATCCAACAACTTCGGATACCACTACCCCAAAATTTTTGACAAAGACATTCCAAAAATCCACGAGCTTCGAAAAGCAGGATTGGGCTTGTTGGGGAATTTAATTGGAGATGACAAAGCTGTCGCTTGTATTGAAGACACAGCAGTCCGACTAAAAGACCTGCCAGCATACATTGCAGAGTTTGCCCAAATGATGGTCGATTTCGACCAAAAAGCTGTTTACTATGCACATGCAGGAGCTGGAGAAATTCACCTGCGTCCGATTTTGAATTTAAAAAAGAAAGCAGATGTCGTCTTGTTCCGAAAAATCACCACCAAAACCGCTCAGCTCGTAAAGAAGTACAAGGGCTCTTTTAGTGGCGAACACGGTGACGGAATTGTACGTTCCGAATTCATCCCCATGATGATTGGCCCAAAAAATTACGAACTTTTGAAGCGCATAAAAAAAGCCTTTGATCCTTCGAATTCGTTCAACCCGGGTAAAATTGTCAACCCATTACCCATGGACAAAAGCTTACGGTATGAACCCGGACGCCAAGAACCTGTCATTCCAACTTTGATGAATTTTGACGACAGTCAGGGCATTCTAAAGCATGCGGAAAAATGCAACGGCTCTGGGGATTGTCGCAAACCCGTCGCTGCTGGAGGAACCATGTGTCCGAGCTATCGCGCAACCAATGCTGAAAAGGACAGCACGCGAGCACGTGCCAATGCACTGAGAGAATTTTTGACACACAGTACGGAAGAAAATAAATTCAATCACAAAGAATTGCATGAGGTTTTTGACCTGTGCATCAGTTGCAAAGCCTGTGCCAGCGAATGTCCGAGCAGTGTAGATGTCTCCGTTTTGAAAGCAGAATTTTTACACCAATACTTCCAAGAAAACAAGGTCCCGCTTCGCACAAAGCTCTTTGGAAACAATTTCAAATACAACCGTTATGCCAGTTGGGCTCCTCAGCTGAGCAATGCCCTTTTGCAAATGGGAATTTCTAAAAAAATACTAGGCGTTGCACCGCAACGAGCGCTTCCAAAATTGGCCCCCACCACATTGCGGAAATGGTACCAAAAAAATGCAACCAGACTCCACAGGAACCCCAGTCCTCATGGGAAAGTAGTTGTTTTTTGTGATGCTTTTACAAATCATTACGATGTACAAACAGGAATGGATTGTTTGGAACTCTTGTCCAAAATAGGGTACAAACCACTCATCGTGGACCATGAAGAAAGCGGAAGAAGTGCGATTTCCAAAGGATTGCTCAACATTGCCAAAGAAAAAGCTAGTGCAAATGTAGCTACTTTCTCCGATATGATTTCCGAAAACACACCTTTGGTCGGCATTGAACCTTCAGCCATTTTAACATTCAGAGACGAATACTTGCGTTTGGCAAACGACAGCGAAAAGGCGGCCAAAATATCTAAGCACACCTATACAATTGAGGAATTTTTAAAACAAGCCGTTGAAAAAAAACACCTGACTCCTGCCCTATGTACCAAAGAACACAAAACTATTAAAATACACGGGCATTGCCATCAAAAGTCGCTGAGTTCGATGGAACCTACTTTTTCGATATTGAACCTGCCTGTCAATTTCAACGTAACTTTATTAAATACAAGCTGTTGTGGAATGGCTGGTTCATTCGGTTATGAAAAAGAACATTACAAAATCAGCATGCAAATGGGCGAAAATAGTTTGTTTCCTAAAATTAGAAAATTGGGTCCCGAAGTACTCATTGCTGCTGCTGGGACGAGCTGCAGACATCAAATCAAAGATGGGGTTGCGCGTGACAGCAAGCACCCCGTCAGTATTTTAAAAGAGGCTTTGATGTAGCTTGCAATCAATCCTTTCGACTGCAATGGCTTGTTTTTGACCTGATCCAAATTCTTTTTTTTATTAAGAAACATAGGGGTGCTCGGAGACGTTCGATTTTGGTTTAAAAACGGCGCTTCCCCGCTAAAATAGTTTTGTTTGTGAACTGCGTGCGATCGCTGTTTGTCGTATTTCATTTAAAAACACTATCTTTCAAGGGCACATCAACACCCCCAACATGTTAAAAAACAACTTCTTAAAAAATATTTTTTCAAGTCTACTTTCTGAAAATTCAAAACAACAGATAGAAAAAATCATACTCGGCATCGCGATTGTGAGTTTTGTGGTGCATTTGGCACTGATCTATTTGGTGGATTTCAATTGGATTGCATTCGATTCGGATCGGGAGCTTTTAAAAAACCCCATTGCGGCTATTTACACCCCGTTTTCATTTATTTTGATTTATGAAGTATACTTATTGATTTTTTACTTGCCAAGATCCATCACTACTTATATTGGAAAGCAATACGAAATCATGACGCTCATTGTTATTCGAAGGTTGTTCAAAGACATTTCTGCCATCGAGCCTTCCATACGTTGGTTTGAAATCAAAGAAAACATGCAATTTACTTACGACTTAATTTCTGCAGTACTCCTCTTTTTCCTTTTGTATTTATTTTACTTGGAAAGTAAAAAAAAGCGGCAAAGGGATTCCAGTACTCAAATCAATGTCGCCCTTTTTATAAGAATCAAGCAAGTGATTGCCATGTGCTTGATCCCCCTGCTCTTTACAGTAGCAACTTTTAGTTTGTTTTCTTGGGCAAAGGGAAGTCTTGCTACACCAGATTTAGGACAGGCATTTAAAAACATCAACCACCTCTTTTTTGACCAATTTTTTAGCATTCTGATCAGTGTGGATGTAATTCTGTTGCTGGTTTCCTTCTTTTATACCGATGATTTTCACAAGGTGATTCGGAATTCGGGCTTTATCATCTCAACCATATTGATTCGCATGTCCTTTGCAGCGGATGGATTGACGAACACAGTATTGATTATAACAGCCGTTCTTTTTGGATTGACTATTTTGACCATTCACAACAAGTATGAAAAAATAAATGACTGATTTGTCTTGCAATCATTGATTAGTGTTCTTCGTCAGCAGTCTTGAAAAACAACTTCTTAAAACGCTCCAGCCTTGGGATGGAAACCTTTTGGATATAGGGGTTGTTGGGATTGTTTTTTTCAAAATCCTGATGTTCTTCCTCCGCCTTGTAAAATTTTTCAAAGGGTAGAATTTCTGTTTGCATTCTTCCACCGTAAATTTTTCGATTCAAAATGGAATGCAAGGAATCTATGGCTTTTTTTTCTTGCTTGTTTTGGTGAAACACCACAGACCTGTAGGCGCTTCCAAAATCGGGAAATTGTCCATAAGTGGTAGGGTTTTGTGAACCAAAGTAAACTTTCAATAAGTTTTGATAGGAAATTTTGGAAGGATTGTAATAGACTGCAACCGTTTCTGCATGTCCCGAAACACCGCTACTTGTGGATTCATATGAAGGGTTCTCTTCCTGTCCACCCGAATAGCCTGAAACTGCTTCTTCCACCCCATCCACACTCTCAAAAATGGTTTCCACACACCAAAAGCAACCACTGGCAAAATAGGCTACTTTTAAAGAGTCTTTTGGTGACTGTGCACATACTTGATTTCCAAACAGCACAAAAAAAACCAAAAAAAAGCAGGAGTAAAATTGAAAAAAGCCTGTTTGTTTGTACATTATAACATAAATAAGGTTGTGTTGCACTGCAATGTAAGGTATTTTCAGGAATTCATAGCGTCGCTTCTTGGACGGCGAAGCCATTTGAAAACACTGTGCATATTTTTTGTTGGTTTTCCTTTATCTAATTGTTACATTTGTCTTTCAATCCAAAACCATACATGGAACAATTTATAGTATCCGCAAGAAAGTACCGTCCTCAAGTTTTCGAAGACGTCGTGGGGCAACAAGCCATCACAAATACTTTGGAGAATGCTATAAAAAACAACCACTTGGCACAGGCACTCCTTTTTACAGGACCTCGTGGAGTTGGAAAGACAAGCTGTGCTCGGATACTCGCCAAAAAAATAAACGACCAAGAGGGAATTCATAAAGACGAAGATTTTGCATTTAACATCTTCGAATTGGATGCTGCATCCAACAATTCAGTAGACGACATTCGCTCATTGACAGATCAGGTAAGAATTCCACCTCAAACTGGAAAATTCAAAGTCTACATCATCGATGAGGTACACATGCTTTCCCAAGCGGCTTTCAACGCTTTTTTAAAAACCTTGGAAGAACCACCAGCACATGCCATTTTTATTTTGGCCACCACTGAAAAGCACAAAATCATCCCAACCATCTTATCGCGTTGTCAGATTTTTGATTTCAAGAGAATCGGTGTGTTGGACGCCAAAAACCATTTGAAAAAGATTGCACAAGAACAGCAAATAAACGCGGATGATGACGCCTTGCACATCATCGCTCAAAAAGCAGATGGTGCCATGCGAGATGCGCTTTCTATTTTTGACAGAGTCATTAGTTTTTCAGGAAATAATTTGACACGAGAAGCCGTTACGGAAAACCTCAATGTCTTGGATTATGACGCGTATTTTAACATTACTGATTTACTACTTGGAAACAACATTCCTCAAGTACTCATCCAATTCAATTCCATTTTGAGCAAAGGTTTTGAGGGGCACCATTTTATCAACGGACTGGCCTCTCATTTTAGAGACCTATTGGTTTCCAAAGACGCACAGACCATTTCTCTTTTGGAAGTAGGAGATGCTGCTAAAAAGAGGTACTTGACACAAGCAGCTGCCGCCCCACTGCCCTTTTTGATGCAAGCCATTGAAAAATCCAATGCCTGTGATCTCAAATACAAAACAAGTAAAAACCAACGCCTGTTGGTAGAACTTACTCTCATGCAAATAGCATCCCTCACATTCGAGGCAGAAAAAAAAAAAGCAGTAACTACATAATTCCCGCCTCTTTTTTTAGAGC
>DLQL01000045.1 GCA_002477565.1 Flavobacteriaceae bacterium UBA7433 | reverse complement strand
GCTTCCAGTTGATCTGTAACCAAAACTTTTTCTTCCCACTGCGCTATGGGCGCAAGACTTCGATTGTAAATCTGACGAAGTTCTATGCCGTCAGCAACGAAAAAAGCACTGGCCAAATGCTGTGCCAAATTGCCTCCTCCAAGTAATGTTACTGCAACCATGCAACGAAGATACTGAAATCGAGCAATTCTACGATTTTTTTTAAAAAGGAATTCGTATTTTTGAATGTTGAAAAATTTTACAAGAAATCTTATGAAAACTTTTTTTTTAAGCACTTTTGTCCTTGTTTGCTTGTCATTTCATTTCAACCAAACCACTAAAGAACAACCTCAAATGCAAGAACACAACTCCATTTATTCATTTACTGTCAATGACCTGAAAGGGAATCCCTTTGATTTCTCAAGTCTGAAAGGAAAAAAAATCATGATTGTAAATACGGCTTCTAAGTGTGGCTTGACGCCACAATACAAAGAACTACAAGCATTGTACGAGCGCTACAAAGAGGAGGGCTTGGTCATCATCGGTTTTCCATCCAATGATTTTTTATGGCAAGAACCGGGTTCGTCCGATCAAATTGCTGCTTTTTGTGAATTGAATTACGGAGTTCGCTTTCCCATGATGGAAAAAATAAGTGTAAAAGGAAGGAAAAAGCATCCATTGTATGCTTTTTTGACGGAAAAAAGCAAGAACGGTTTAAAAGATTCAAAAGTAAAATGGAACTTTCAAAAATACTTATTGAATCGGGAAGGGGTGTTGGAAAAAATAATTTCCCCAAAAACGCGTCCGTCCTCACAAGAAGTAATCGACTGGATTGAGGGTTAGGGCAGGTCTTTGCCTATTTGGAATACGTGTAAAATAAGAATTTTATGAAATTAGATATCTTGGCCTTTGGTGCCCATCCCGACGATGTAGAATTAGGCTGTGCAGCTACCCTTGCCAAAGAAATTTCCAAGGGAAAAAAGGTGGGGATTGTGGACCTTACAAGAGGAGAGTTGGGAACCCGAGGTACTGTGGCCATTCGAACTCAGGAAGCCATGAATGCTGCAAAAATCATCGGGGCAGTGCTGCGAGAGAACATGGGTTTTGAAGACGGCTTTTTTATCAATGACAAAGCCCATCAAATGGCCATCGTCGAAGTAATTCGTAAATACCAACCCGAAGTGGTGTTGTGCAATGCAGTTGATGACCGGCATCTTGACCATCCCAAAGGAAGTCAATTGGTTTCAGATGCTTGCTTTTTGTCTGGATTGCGAAAGATCACAACCGAAGAGGCAGGGATTCCACAAGCTGCCTGGAGGCCCACACAGGTATATCACTACATGCAGTGGAAGAACACCCAGCCCGATTTTGTGGTTGACGTCACCGGATTTATGGATGTAAAAGAGAGGGCAGTGAAAGCCCATGCCAGCCAGTTTTTCGACCCGAACAGCAAGGAGCCCGAATCGCCAATTACGAGTCAAAATTTTATCAATAGTGTGTTGTACCGCGCCAATGATTTGGGAAGAATGATCGGTGTGGAAAGCGCAGAAGGCTTTAGCACAGAACGTTATGTAGCCGTTCGTCAATTGGGGGATTTAATTTAAAAAAAATGTTTGTGCAATTGTTGAAATAGTGTAAATTTGCACCCGTTAAACATGGTGGTTGTAGCTCAGTTGGTTAGAGTATCGGTTTGTGGTACCGAGGGTCGCGGGTTCGAATCCCGTCTTCCACCCATCGTTTTTAAAAGGCCTGCACTGCAGGCCTTTTTTTTTAAGAGTTTTGTAAGGTTTTGAATCAAGGTTTATCCATTTTCAATTTTTATTTTCTGAGCTGTTTTGTATTCAAATGCAATAGAATAATGTATTTTTACACACGAATGAAATCATCACCATGGACAAGCTAAAAACGCGTTGGGGCATCACATCCAATTTTCAAATTTTTTTGATTCTTCTTGTTTTTGCCATCAACGGTACCTTGGCCACACGTTTGGCAGATCCGCTGACTCATGCAATTGGTTTGGACAGATCAACGACAACAGCTTACTTGTATTGGCCGGTTCGCATTTTACTTATTTTCCCGATATACCAAATTACCTTGGTTTTTGTCGGTGCTATTTTTGGCCAGTTCCAATTTTTCTGGAACATGGAGAAGAAGATGCTCAAACGCATCGGTTTCAAACGTTTTTTCAAGGACTAATTTTTTCTAAGATTTAAACCTCTTATATTATTTACAATGCCATCGAATGGAGGTTCTTTGTTTTGAAAAAAACTATTTAACATAATGTAAATTATAGTACAAACGTGTTGAGAGAAAATTGAAAATGCACAGTAAATAAAAAAGCATAAAAATACAAAACACTCTCGTTTTGTTACATCTTTAATGCTGTTACAATCTTAATAAAACCAACTTTTTTGTCTCAAAAAAAATTACACAAAGTATCAATGCCTTGTGTAATTTTTTAAACAATAATCATCTTGTTATTTATTTTAAAATAATCAATCTGTATTAATTGAGTTTCTTGAAATCTAAATCAATTTCTATTGCCAAACTATATGCATCAATAAATACGTCTACACATACCTTATTTTGCTAAATTTTATATGGCCAAGTTTGATACTGAGTTTCTTTGATCTGCTGTGCAAAATGTTACCTTTTGATCATTTTTCTAGTTATTATTTTATTTTCAGAATACGCTTTGACAAAATAAACTCCGTTGGACAATTCACCTACGTTAATAGATTTAAAATCTTTTGTAACTTCCTTTACCTTTTTACCCAATGATGAGAATATTTGAACTTTTGTTAGCTCAATTGTGTAAGAATTTATAGAAAGAATACTTGTAACTGGATTTGGGTACATTTTAATTGAATTGAAATCTGGATTTTTTACCGACAAATAAGGTTCGCTTTTTTGTAGAACATACGTCCAATAGCCACCACCTGCTTGGAATTGAATGTCTAATGTCATTCTTGCAGCTTCCATTTCTACGATCGTGTAGGTAATGCTTTCGATTCCTGCAGCTTCAGAAGGAGAGGTCAATTCACCTCCGTTGAACACTTTTGCAAGACCGAGATGTGCTCCAACTCCGTTTACAGTAATTGTACCCGCATCAGCATCGTACGAATACGTGTAGTCAGTAGCAGCACCGTCATGTGGATACACAGGTGCTCCACATCCATCATCGGCTCCTTGCCATCCTTCTAACCAAGTGGATTCTCCCATTACATTCCTGAAAGAACCGTCTGCTCCAAATACGAATTCGTCATCTAGGTAACATGCTCTACCTATAACTCCTTGTTCGCCAAGAGTCCACCAAGAGATGTTTCCTTGAGTCGGACCCACACCCAAAGCACCTGCCTCATCAGCGATGCTCCAAGAACCTTCCAATCCATAATCGTCGCCTCCACCGTTGTCTTCAATCGTTACGCTGTGGTCTTTTGTAACCAATACGTCTGAAGCATTGGAAGCTGATGCCGTAACAGTAATTGTATACGTTGCTGATTCCTTGGCATAGGCATAGCTTACTTCAGCTCCGCTAGTTGCAATTACATCTTCGTCGTTTGCGGCTGCAGGATCTCCGAAATCTACAGAGTACAAAGTACCACCAGTTGAGGTAGGCTTCACTCCGATTTCATTTCCATCACCGTTCAATTCTGCAATTGTAAAATCAACTCCTGTGATTGTTGCGCCAACGGGATCTGTTCCTCCGCCGTTGTCGCCGTTGTCAGATTCGCTTTTTTGTAGAATGTACGTCCAAAAACCAATGCCACCAAATTCAATGTCGACTATCATTCTTTCAGCTTCCATTTCAACAATATTGTAGGTAATGCTTTCGATTCCTGCAGCTTCAGAAGTAGAGCTCAATTCACCTCCGTTGTGCACTTTTGGAAGACCGAGATGTGCTCCGACTCCGTTTACAGTAATTGTGCCGGCATCTGCATCGAAAACATACGTGTAATCAGTAGCAGCACCGTTATGTGGATACACAGGTGTTCCACAACCGTCACTTCCTTGCCACCCTTCTAACCAAGTGTCTTCTCCCATCACATTCGAGAATGAACCGTCTGTTCCAAATACAAAAGTATCGTCAAAAAAACATGCTCTAGTAGCTACGTCATCTTCAGAATTTGACCACCAAGTGATGTCTCCTTGTGTTGGACCCACACCCAATGCGCCAGCAATCGGTGCGATTTTCCAAGATCCTGTAATTGAACCAATTACAGGATTTTCACCGTCACTATCTAGTTGACTTTCCGCGCATCCATCTGTATTTACGGATGCTCCTGAAGGAGTGTTAGGACAAATATCAAAAGCGTCGTCAACTCCATCGTTATCAGCATCAGCATCGTCGTCATCGGTATCTTCGTCTTCGCAATCTTGGCCTACCACATAATCAATGTATCTGGTGACTGCCAATCCACCGGCAAAAGCAAATTTACACGCATAGCTGATGGTCTGTCCTTTGGTCAACCCTGAAACGGTTTCGGAAAAGGTTCTGGAAGCAACTTCCGTCATTTGTTTTTCTGAAAAAGGATCTTTTCGAAACAAGTAGGCAATGACACCTGCTTTGTTGTCCAACAATTCAAACGTAATTTTGACACTTGTGCCGATGGTTTCAAAGGTAGCATTGTAGCCTTCTGAAAAAGAA
>DLQL01000074.1 GCA_002477565.1 Flavobacteriaceae bacterium UBA7433 | reverse complement strand
GCAGTTGCTGCAAACATTCCTTGAAATAAGAAGTCTGTCCACCATGTGTAGCCTCCACCTGCATAAGCTGCAGTCATTCCTCCTTCAGGAGCTGTAATTCCAAAACCTGCAAATTTAAAGATTCCGGCGGAGCCTTCTTCAAATCCAGGGTACATAAGGTTAAAGCCTCCCAAGCAGTATAGTAAAAGCCCCACACAAATGATAAAAACATTTTTAAACAAAATGTTGATTGTGTTTTTTTGTCTTGTCAATCCGATTTCTAAAAAAGAGAAACCTAAGTGCATAAAGAATACCAGTGCAGTACACACCATCATCCATACATTATTCGCTGTAAATAAACCTGCGTCCATAATTTTTGTTCGTTTTTTTTTATATTATTTTAAAGTATCTTCTCCTTGGTCTCCCGTTCGTATTCTGTATGCGTCTGTAATGTCAGAAACAAATATTTTTCCGTCTCCTATTTCACCAGTTCCAGCAGCTTTTAAAATAGCCTGAACAGCGGCTTCTTCAAATTCTTTGTTGACCACGATGGACAGGTAGCGTCTTTGGATGTCACTTGTGCTGTAGGCAACTCCTCTGTAGACGTGTCCTTGTTTTTCGTTTCCTTGACCGGTGACGTCCCAGTAAGTGAAGAAGTTTACTCCTACATTGTGCAAGGCTTTTTTTACATCCGAAAACTTAGATTTTCTGATGATTGCTTCGATTTTTTTCATTGTTTTTTTTTTATTGAATTGTTGTATTAGATAACCTGCGAGGCGCAAACCTCGCAGGTTGAGTATTAGGTGTTTTTTAGAAAGAGTATACTGCAGCAATGGTCAAAGCGCTTACTGATTCTTCACCAGCGAATGCTTCGATCATTCCATCTTCAGAAGAGTCCATTCTCAGTTCTGTGATCACTTTCAAGTTGTCAGTAAGCGAAGAGCTCGCTGCCAAAGTCAAAGCCGTAACAGTTGCGTCAGAAGCACCGTTCATTTGGAAGAATTCTGGACGCAATCCAAGCGCGAAAGAATCTGAAAAAGTGTTTTCTAAATACAAAGCAGCACCTTGGTATCCAGCATCTGCATCCTCAGAGTGTGAGTAAGCCGCGTTGATTCCTAAGAACAATGAGTCAGACAAGTCGAATCCACCTGTGTAATCCACAAACATATTGTCAGTGATTCCAGAACCATCAACACCACCGTAGATAAAGTTCAAGTACTGTCCTTTGTAGCCCACCTGTGCTCCAAATTGCATTTCACCACCAACGTTTCCGTCAGCGCTAGAAATCGCGTGAGAATTGGTAACTGCCAACATGTAAGACAAATCTTCAGAAGCTGCATAGTCTAATTTTACCCCTGTATGAGAAAAAGGACCTGCGTTGAACAAATAAGATACTGTGTAGTTAAAGTTAGCAGCAGGAGAAATGACCTCGTATCCCAAGAACGTGTTGAATTGTCCAGCTGTGATCGTAGTTTTGTCACTGACATTGTAGTATGCGTACAATTGGTTGATGGCACCTGCTAGGTTGGCATCGTCTGCTTTGGGTCCAAAAGCCAAATCCGCTACAAAACCAGATTTTTCACCTTCGTAAGCGAAAACAGTATTGATAGATCCCAATCCAAATCCATTTGCATTTGCTGGATTCGCAATTAAAATTCCGGGAGTTCCTGCTCCGTCAACAAAATTTGCAGTTCCGTACATGTCAACTGTTCCAGAGACAGATACTTTTGATTCTTGTGCAAAAGCTACGGCCGTTGCCAATAACAATGCAGATAAAACGATTTTTTTCATAATGTGATAATTTAAATGTTATGGTTAATATCGAGGCAAATTTAAGTAGTTTTACGTAATAAATGCATTTTTTTGTGAAAAAATTACGTATATTTTAAGTATCTTGTTTTGAAACCAATCCTGTTTTTTTATAATTACGTAATTTAAGAGGTGTATTTGGTTTATTTTTAATGAATTATTAAAACATCAATATTTTATTTGTGTTTTTCGTAAAAATTCAAGGATGTTTGTTTTGTTTCGTTGGGTGCAATTAACTTGGTGTGGTGCCATATAAGAAGCTGTTTTTTCGCAGTTTTTAAAATGTGTTTAGTTTTGTATGCTCTAAAGTCTACGTATTTTTTGAAGGTTGGATTTTACTTTTCTACGTAAAAAGAGATTGTTGCTCTATAAAATTGTCAAGAGGGGTGTTTTTTCTTTATCCAGTAAGCAGCTAATGGCGATTCAGTGGTTTCAAAAGAAGCAAATAAGCAAAGGTAGCATGTCAGAGGTATTGGCAAATAACTGAGTTTCTCTTGTCAAAGGGAGATTCAGCAATATCTTGCGTCTTTTTGTGTGCAAAACGCAATTATTTTTTTTTAAGTTGAATTATATATATTAGTGCACTCAAATAATTAGGTAGTGCAATTCCTTTAAAACTATAAAAATGGCAAACAAAGATTTGAAAAAGTATTGGAAAGAGAATCTCAGGTATTTGTTCTTTCTACTTGCCGTTTGGTTTGTGGTGTCTTACGGCTGTGGGATTTTGTTTGTGGACGATTTGAACAGCATTCGTTTGGGAGGATTCAAACTGGGTTTTTGGTTTGCGCAACAAGGAGCCATGTATGTTTTTGTTATTTTGATCTTTGTCTACATTCGCTTGATGACCAAATTGGACAAAAAATATGGATTGGATGTTTGAAAGCAACTCACATCACCGCATATTTTGATGGCAAACAAAGGGGGGGTAAAAAAAATAACCGCTACCCATCAAAAAACATCGATTTACACATTTAATTTCATACAATATTACAGATGAGTGCACAAGAATGGATTTGGCTTTTGGTAGGTTTGACATTTGCCTTGTATATAGGAATTGCCATATGGACTCGAGCAGGATCGACCAAAGAATTTTATGTTGCGGGTGGCGGGGTGTCTCCCTTGGCCAACGGTTTGGCAACTGCTGCAGACTGGATGTCGGCAGCTTCTTTTATTTCCATGGCAGGCTTGATTTCTTTTAGCGGATATGACGGATCGGTATACCTTATGGGTTGGACCGGAGGCTATGTGCTGCTCGCTTTGTTGCTCGCACCTTACCTGCGGAAATTTGGAAAATTCACCGTCCCTGATTTTATTGGGGATCGTTACTATTCCAATACAGCGAGAACAGTAGCAGTCTTTTGTGCCTTGATCATTTCCTTTACGTACATCGCAGGTCAAATGCGTGGAGTTGGTTTGGTCTTTTCAAGGTATTTGGAAGTAGACATCAATACGGGAGTGGTCATCGGAATGATCATCGTCCTCTTTTATGCAGTTTTGGGAGGAATGAAAGGCATTACTTATACCCAGGTAGCTCAGTATTGTGTGTTGATTTTTGCCTTTATGGTCCCCGCTATTTTTATCAGTTTTCAGATGACGGGCAATTTGCTTCCGCAATTGGGCTTCGGAAGCACGGGAGTTGACGGTGTTTATTTGCTTGACAAATTGGATGGGCTCCACCGAGAATTGGGCTTTCATGAATACACATCGGGCTCGAAGTCGGTGGTGGATGTCTTTTTTATCACAGCTGCTTTGATGGTAGGTACGGCAGGTTTGCCCCATGTCATCGTTCGTTTCTTTACGGTAAACAAAGTCAGTGATGCACGTAAATCTGCAGGATGGGCCTTGTTGTTTATCGCTATATTGTACACCACGGCTCCTGCGATTGCTGTTTTTGCAAGAACCAATTTGATCGAAACGGTTAGCAATCAAAAATACGAAGAACTTCCAGATTGGTTTCACACATGGGAATCAACGGGCTTGTTGCAATTTGAAGATAAAAATGCAGATGGCTTGATCCAATACGTCGCCGATGCAGCGGTCAACGAGTTGCAGGTAGACAAAGACATCATGGTTTTGGCAAATCCAGAAATTGCCAATTTGCCCAATTGGGTGATTGGGTTGATTGCTGCAGGAGCATTGGCTGCTGCCTTGTCCACAGCAGCAGGTTTGTTGCTGGTGATTTCCGCCTCTGTGTCACACGATTTGATAAAAAAAATGATCCGTCCTTCCATTTCGGAAAAAGGCGAACTGATTGCGGCACGTTTGTCGGCCTTAGCTGCTGTCATGTTGGCGGGGTATTTTGGCATCCATCCGCCAGGATTTGTTGCTGCTACCGTCGCCCTCGCTTTTGGGTTGGCAGCCGCTTCCTTTTTTCCGGCCATTGTCTTGGGCATTTTTTACAAACGAATGAACAAAGAGGGTGCCGTAGCTGGAATGGTTGTGGGAGTGTTGTTGATGCTTTACTACATGACCCGATTCAAGTTCGGTTGGTTTGGCGGTGGAACTCAAGCTAATTGGTGGTTCGGAATCTCGCCCGAAGGATTTGGAACCTATGCCATGGTAATAAATTTTGCGGTATCTTTAGGGGTCTCAAAATTTACACCCGCACCTCCAAAAGAAGTGCAAGAAATTGTAGAAAACATTCGAATTCCATCTGGAGCAGGTGCTGCTCAAGACCATTGATTGAATTGTTGTGCAATAGTTTGATCTCTTCTGAGCAAAGGAGGTAGTTGTCTGACATAAGAAATAAAAAAAATGATAAAAAAAATCGATTCCTTTAAAAAGTACAAAGAAGCCTATATAGAAAGTGTTGAGCACCCTGAAAAATTTTGGGAAACGATTGCCGAAAAGTTCTATTGGCGAAAAAAATGGGACAAGGTCTTGGAGTTTGATTTGTCCAA
>DLQL01000035.1 GCA_002477565.1 Flavobacteriaceae bacterium UBA7433 | reverse complement strand
CGACACGGCTTTTCACCAAACCCTCCCAAAAGAAGCCTATCAGTATGCCCTTCCAAACGAATACCTTGACGTTCACAAGATCAGAGCCTATGGCTTTCATGGAACAAGTCACAAATACGTATCTGAAAAAGCGATTGCTTACCTAGGAAAAAAATCAAAACGCATCATCAGCATCCACCTTGGAAATGGTTGTAGCATGTCTGCGATCAAAGAAGGGAAAAGTATTGAAAACTCCTTGGGATTTGGCCCTATGAATGGATTGGTCATGGGAACCCGATCGGGTGATCTTGACCCTTCTGTGATTTTTTATCTGAATAAAAAACTCAACAAATCTACTGCTGAAATCAATGAACTCCTTCAAAAAGAATCCGGTCTGAAAGGCCTGACAGGATATTCGGATTTAAGAGACATTGAAAAAGCAGCGAACCAAGGAGACGAAAACTGCCTCAACGCGCTGAAAATAGTGAGTTACCGCATCAAAAAGTTCATCGGTTCTTACACCGCCGTTCTAAACGGTCTAGACGCACTTATTTTCACAGCCGGTATTGGAGAAAATTCCAGTTTGATGCGTCTTCTTTCTTGCGCAGACTTGGAATACTTGGGCATCGAATTGGATCCAAAAAAGAACGAAATTCGGTCGAAAGAAATACGAGAAATACAACAAACAGATGCCCCTGTAAAAATACTTGTGATCCCTACGAATGAAGAGCTTGAAATTGCCAAACAATCGCATGCACTGCTCAAAAACACAAAAAAAGCCTAAAGCACTGAAATCATTTTCTCACTGAGATTCCAACGTGCTAAATTGCATTGCTCTCGGAAAAGACTTGGCAAAACTTGTGATACAGGTCTGTAATATTTACATTTGCTTTTCTAAAAAAGCAGCAACTAAAAAAGAGACGAGAAATGGGAAGAGCATTTGAATTCCGAAAAGCGAGAAAGATGAAACGTTGGTCTGCAATGGCCAAAACGTTTACACGCATTGGCAAAGACATTGTGATGGCTGTAAAAGAAGGAGGACCCAACCCAGACACCAATTCTCGATTGCGAGCAGTCATGCAGAATGCCAAAGCTGCAAACATGCCCAAAGACAATGTCGAACGCGCTATTAAAAAAGCCACCGACAAAGACACCGCCAACTACAAAGAGGTGCTCTTTGAAGGCTATGCGCCCCATGGAATTGCAATCCTATGCGAAACCGCTACTGACAATAACAACAGAACGGTTGCCAATGTCCGGGCAGCTTTCAACAAATGCGACGGAACTTTTGGAACTTCAGGTTCCGTGATTTTTATGTTTGACCACACCTGTAATTTTAGAGTAAAAACAGAAGATCTTCAAATGGACTTGGAAGAGTTTGAATTGGAATTGATCGATTTCGAAGTTGAAGAAGTTTTTGAGGACGAAGATGGGATTTTGATCTACGCGCCTTTCGAACAATTTGGGGCCATTCAAAATTACTTGGAAGAACAACGTTTGGAAATTTTGTCTTCTGGATTTGAACGCATCCCTACAACCACCAAAACGCTCAATGACTCCCAACAAGCAGATGTTGAAAAATTATTAGAAAAACTAGAAGAGGACGACGATGTTCAGAACGTCTACCATTCCATGGAGTTGTAAGCGGTCAAAATCACTTGCGTAAAAGAAACCAAACACCAATACAAACCTCCAAAATCCGCTAGCGCTGTTTGTCCTTCAACAAACTGTCGCCCACAAGATTGTGCACAGAATTCTTTTTTTATTGTGTGCGTCTGAATTAAAGGCAACAGGAAGGAGCGTTTTATGAAATCGTTTGAACAACTAGAATAAATTGAAAACCTAACTACCAATAGACTGCAAAAACAGTCCAATTGCATGTCTTTGAATTTGATTTACTTGGAAGGAGATGACTTTGGACTTTGTAAATTAGATACTTTACAATTGATTTCCTTTAATTTTCCTACTTCTATTTTTCAAACCGAAGTACTGCTGTATTTTTTGAGAATTTATTGTACCTTGATGTAGTTTTTGTTTTCAACCTTCCTCCCCTGAAACCAATTGCCCTCGTTCCCCCTTCAGCAAGCACCCCTCATTTTTAGAATGTTAATTTTTTTCATCTATGAATTTGAAAGCATCCTTCAACAATTGCTTATTGGTATTTGTAACAATGAATTTGCTCCAATCCTACTTTAGTCCCATTCTCCAAGACGAAGCTTTGTATTGGAATTTTGCACAACACCTTGACTGGGGGTATTTTGACCACCCGCCCATGGTCGCTTTGCTAGTGAAAATTGGAGGGCTATTCTTTTCAAGAACACTAGGAGTCCGATTGATGACGGTCCTATTGATGGGTGTTTTGGTCAAAATTATTTGGAATTTTATCCCACTACATCAAAGAAAGAAGAAACATGCGCCACTCCTGTATTTTGGAATTCTCTTTTCCATTCCCGCATGCAATGTTTATAGCTTTGTGACCACTCCAGATGTACCGTTGCTTTTTTTTTCAGGACTCTATTTGATGGCATTTCTAAAATTCACAAAAAAGAACAACACAAAACACCTGCTTTTCTTAGGCATTGCTGCAGCGCTTTTGTTGTACTCAAAATACCACGGAGCGCTTGTCATCTTTCTGACTGTCTTGTACCAGCCAAAGCTTCTCAAAAAGAGAAACACCTACATTGCCGGGTTGGTAGCCATACTATTGCTCCTGCCACACCTCTATTGGCAGTACAAACACGATTTTATCAGTGTCCAATACCACCTTTTTGAAAGAAGCAAAGTGGGCTTTGAAAGCAGCAATGTTCTGGGGGCTTTTTTTGGTTTTGTAGGCATTCTCAATCCAGGTTTTGTCATCGTACTAGCGACGTCCCTTCGAAAAAATAACAAAATTTACAAAAGGGATTTTTCTTTAATGTTTCGCCTTTTCATTGGATACCTCACGTTCTTTCTATTGTATTCTTTTCGGAGCAGACCCGAGGCACACTGGGTCGCATTTGCCATGATTCCGATGGCTGTTCTGTTGTTCAATCTCGCAATCTCCAACCCGAAAGCGAGAAAAAAAATCCAACACATTGCACTCGTAAGCAGTTTGCTCTTGTTTTCGGTAAGGCTGCTCATCGCTTTTCAAATTCCTATCGCATCTGAATTCCAAAAGGAAAAGAACACTTTTTTTGAAGCGATTTCAAAGCTCGCAGGGGATAGAAAAGTTGTTTTTCTTAATTCCTACCAAAGAGCATCGAAATTCAACTATTACACGAACAAACAGGCTGTCTCTGTCAACACTGCCAAAAGTCGTCAAAATCAATTCGATCTTTGGGCATTTGAAAGCGAAAGCCACAACAAACCTATTTTATTGGTCAAAAAAAAAGGAGCCCCCCTTTTTGACAGCATTCAAACAAATACGGGAGCTTGGATATTTTACCGAGAGATTGAGCACTTTCCTAGATTCAACGCAACGATAGGTCGCTTGAAAAACAAAACACCCCTTGTTTTCTATCGAGACAAACCGGGAACAACGAACATCTCAATCCAAAACCCAACCTCTTTTGTTTTGGATTTTCAAAGAAAAGACTTTCCTTACACACTGTCATTTCTATTGACAAAAAACAAAACCCATTACAAGATTCCGCTGCACTATAAAAACCCAAATAAAATTCTTGAAAAGACCACAGAGAAGCTTTCCGTGGGCTGGAACTTGAAAAAGGAAAAAATCCCAAAAGGAGACTACGCGCTGTACCTAATGCTCGGCTCCAAAAACCTATACGATCAAAAAATCAGCAAAAGCGTGTCTGTTCGAATTCAATAACGTGGCATAGGGCTTGCAAGAAGCGTTGGAGGCCTCCAAACAAAAGCTCCAGAAATCGGAGTCGCGTGAAAAGAGACTTCTTTTTGAAGGCAAGTCGCTTGCCATTTTTTGATTTTATAGGGGAAATTAGAGCCATCCGCTACAATTTGCTTGGGATGTAACAATCCTATCATGCGTTCCAAGTTGATATTGGGTGAATTTTGAAGCCATACACATTGTTGCTGAAAATCTTGAATTTGATAGATTCCCAAGCGGTCTATCAATAGAAAAGAGAGCGACCCAAAGCGAAACAATTGGGGAATACTGTCTTTGGTCTGAAGGAGTTCAACTCCTGTCTCTCGAAGGTAGTTTTGAGCAAGTTTTGAAATCCGTTTGGAATTGGTGGTGTGTAAAACCCCTTTTCCACGGTTGACCAACAACAAGCTGCTTTCTTTGTGTTGCTGAAAAACAATCAGTTCGCTTCGCGAAGATGTTTTGATTTTTTCAAAGATAAAAACCCCTTGCAACAACGAGATACAGAGCAAAAAAACAGCGAGTTTTAAAAATGTTTTGGATTTTAAAAACGCGAAAAATGCCGTCAAGAGAAGCAGTGAAAAAAGAAGCTTTCCCCTAGAAAAAGAAATTTCATCAAACACAAAAGCTTCCTGAGCTGCCACCCAAGACACAAATGAATTCAAAGAAACGATCAAAAAGGAATAAAGTTCACAGATCCACGGAGGTAGAAAATGAATAGCCCCCAAAAACAAGAGTAAAAATCCAAATGCCAACACCAAACCAAGCAAAGGAATGACACCTAAATTTGCCAACAAAAACAGTCCTGGAAATTGATGGAAATAGTACAAACTAATGGGCAACAATCCCAATTGAGCCGCAAGTGATACCGTCGTCAATTGCCAAAAATAATTCAAAATTCGGTACTTGGGTTTCCACAAACGAGCAAATATAGGCTGGATAAAAACAATTGAAAAAACAGCTGTATAACTCATTTGGAATCCCAAATCAAACAGGTAAAATGGATTGAAAAGTAATAAGAGCAGTGCAGAACTGACCAAGGTTCTTTCTACAGGGTTTTTGTGGCGAAAAACAAGGCCGACCGACAGAAATGAAAACATGGTGACTGCACGAACGATAGATGGTGAAAGGCCTGCTAAAAAAGCATAACTCCACAAAGCGCTAAAAAGAACTGCTGTTTTCCACAACCTCCCTTTGGGTAGCAATTCCAAAGGTTTGAGTAAAAAATTCAAAAACAAAAGCAACACACCTACATGCAATCCAGAAACGGCCAAAATATGAACCACTCCCGCATCGGCAAAAGCCTGTTGTTGCATTTTGGAAATATGACTGCGTTCTCCGAGCAACATCGCTTCCGTAATGGACAACACCTCTTTGTCTGCGATGTTTTTGGACAGTATGCGCAATAAGTTTGACCTGAATTGATGGGCCATACGCTTCAAATTGTATTTGTTTTCATCCAAAAGAATCCAATGCCCCTTTTTCAAAAACAATTGGTGTGAGATTTGCTTGGACTCCATATAGGATTTAAAGTTGAAAGCATATGGATTCAAAGGACCTCTGATCTCTTTGATTTCTCCATGACAAGCGAGCAGGTCTCCATGATGAACGGAAGAACAAAGGCTGTCCATCGCTATTGTCAAAAGGAGCATCGAGTTTGCGTCTTGCCCCCCTTGGAAAATTATTTTTGCCCGAAAGCGGTCTTGATCAGCAGTCGATTTCAACCGGTCTATGACTTTTAAAACGAGTGGAGCAGAAAGCCTGCTTTCAATTGGAACAGCCTCCTTTTTAGGAGAGGTACGAATTGCAATTGAAAGCAATCCTAAAAAAAAGAAAGCGACGCCAAACCCCAATACAAAGCGCCTTAAAAAAAAGAAAACCCCGCCTAAAAGTACGACTGATACAAAAAGAAAATTGATGGAAAAAAGACCTTTAAAATGGTATTGGCAAAGGATGCCAAGCACAAAAAAAAACAGCAAATGTGTGGGCACAAAATCAAACAATTTTTTCATAGCCTACAAAAGGTACAAAAAAATAACCGTCGAGTTCTTAGCCAATCAGAAGTGCTGCTACTTTTTTAGAAGCTCCCGCACCTCCCAATTTCATTTGAAGGACATCATACTCCGAAACCATTTCTTTTCGAACGGCAGGTTCCAGAATTTTCTTCAACTCGATCTCCAAACGATTGGGCTCAAAAGCGTCTTGAACAAGTTCTATGACCACTTCCCGATTTAAAATCAAATTGACCAAAGAGATAAATTTCAAATTTACCAAGCGCTTTCCAATTTGGTAAGAAAGCCAACTGGTTTTGTAGCAAACGATTTCGGGTACTTTGAACAAGGCCGTTTCCAATGTTGCCGTGCCCGAAGTGACCAAGGCCGCAGTGGATACGGACAGCAAGTCATAGGTGTCATTGCTGACAAAACGAACATCGAAACGGATGGCAAAGGATTTGTAAAAATCAAAATCTTGGGCTGGTGCACCGGCAATTACAAATTGATGGTTGGGAAAGCGAGGCACCATCTCCAACATGACAGAGAGCATTTTGGAAATCTCTTGCTTTCGACTTCCCGGCAACAAGGCGATGATCGGAAGAGATGACAATCGGTGCTTTTCACGAAAAACAGCCACATCGACTGCAGGTCTTGATGCGATGACATCCAAAAGAGGATGTCCAACAAAATGAACAGGAAATTGGTGTTTTTCTTCGTAAAACTCCTTTTCAAAGGGCAGGATGACATACATCTTGTCTACATCTCTCTTGATTTTTTGAATTCTATTTTCTTTCCAAGCCCACAATTGAGGGGAAATGTAGTAGTGTACTGGTATTTGATGTTGTTTCGCAAAAGCTGCAATGCGCATGTTGAATCCTGGATAATCGACCAAAACCAATACGTCAGGTTGAAAATGCTGCAGGTCTTGTTTGCAAAGTTTCATGTTTCCAAGAATGGTTATTAAATTTTTCAGAACCTCAGCAAACCCCATAAAGGAGAGATCGCGGTAATGTTTGACGAGGGTTCCCCCAACCTGTTGCATCAAATCACCGCCCCAAAAGCGAAACTCCGCATGGGGATCTTTCTCTAACAAGGCTTTCATCAGGTTGGAAGCGTGTAAGTCTCCTGAGGCTTCTCCAGCTATGATGTAGTATTTCATGGGTGGGTTGTTTGTAGAAATTCGTTTTATAATGCGTTTTAAAAAGCTCTTATTGGCCCTTTTCTTTAGATGAATTTTAAAACCAAGGTAACAAAAGCAATACAAAGGGTCGCTAATAAGACCCCTTTCGCTCTGTTGTCTTGCCTTTTTTTGATATAGATGAAAAATACAAAAAGATTGGGAAGTGAACCCAAGCTTAGAATTTCTCCGTACAAGCCACCTTCCTCTAGCATCTGAAATGTTTGGGAGTAACTGTATTTTGAGAACAGCTCCAAGTACAAAACGACGCCTGAAAGCGTCGCAAACAGTGCGGTAAAAAATCCGTACCCTAGTTCTTTTTGAGTTCTTTTCATCTTACAATTCCCAGGAATTTAATGTTTGGATAAAATGATGGGCTGTCAAATCAAATTGCACAGGGACAACCGATACATAGTTGTTTTCCAAAGCAAACTCATCGGTGTCTTCTCCCCCATCTAAATTTTCAAAATCACCCGTCAACCAATAGTATTGCTTGCCCTGCGGATTGACGCGTTTGTCAAATTTCTCGTTCCAGTTCGCCCGTGCCTGCCGTGCGATTTTGATGCCTTTGTATGGGTTTTTCCCACGTTTTGGAAAGTTTACATTCAAAACAACACCATCTGGCAAACCATTTTTCAACACGTTCGAAGCAATGGATTTTACATAGGGTTCCAATCCTTCAAAATTGGCATCCCAATCGTAGTCCAACAAAGAAAATCCAATGGAGGGAATGCCTTCGATCCCTGCTTCAACTGCAGCACTCATGGTTCCCGAATAAATCACATTGATGGAGGCATTGGATCCATGATTGATTCCAGAAACACACAAATCGGGTTTGCGCTTGAGTACTTCTTTGATGGCCAACTTGACACAATCTGCAGGAGTCCCTGAACATTCGTATTCGGGAGTTGTATTTGTGTAAGTATGCGCTCTGTTGACATATAAGGTGGCGTCCAAAGTGATGGCATGTCCCTTTCCACTTTGTGGACTGTCAGGTGCAACCACGACAACATCGCCGAGGCTTTGCATCACTTGGACCAATTTTCGAATCCCTGGAGCAGTGATTCCATCATCATTGGTCACTAAAATTAAAGGCCTTTTTTTCATTTGATAAATCTATCGAACAAACTTACTATATTTTTAAGGATTCCCTTCGGAAACAATTAACATTTTGTAAAGAAATAAATAGGTCTTTTTGGCTATTCTTGTAAGAAAGCCGCAGATATACAATCACGTTAAAAAAAATGAATGTATTTTAGTAGTGTGGTAGAAAAGCCTTTTTTTTTGCACCAATCCTTTTTATCTGAATTAAAATTTATGTTCCTTTTTAAAAAAAATAAAACTTTCGTATTGCTTTTTGTAATGTGTGGATTTCTCTTTGGATTTTCAACACAAAACAATCCAGACCCACAAAAAGACAAGGTGCTTATCGGTGTTTTGCGTTACATTCTAAAAAATGGACATTACGAACCCAAGACCCTAGACGATGCTTTTTCCAAAGCGGTCTTTAAAAACTTCATCGATGAAATGGATCCGATGCGCAGGTATTTTACACAAAGAGACCTGCAAGAATTCTCTACCTACAAGACTAAGATTGACGACCAATTGAAAAGAGAAGATTTCGAATTTTACGAGGCGGTCATGAAAAAATTTGAACTGCGTTTTCAAGAATCCAAAAGCTACTACAAAGAACAACTCCTGCTTCCTTTTGATTTTGACAAAGAAGAAACCATTGATGTGGACTACGAGACGTTGGAATTCGCGAAAAACCAAAAAGAACTGCTCGACTATTGGAGAAAACAATTGAAACTGAATACATTGAGCAAACTTCAAAATCTGTCCATCCAAGAGAATGACAAAAAAGAAGAGGACAGCACCTATGTAAAAAAGCCTTTTGTCACCTTGGAAGAAGAGGCCCGCGGAAAGACAAGGGAATACTTGGACGAGCTTTGCAAGCGTATTGAAAAACTAGACCATACGGATTGGTTTGCCACTTACACCAACTGCATTGTGGAAGAATTTGACCCCCACACCACATATTTTGCACCCAAAATAAAAGAGCAGTTTGACATCAATATTTCCGGTACCATTGAAGGAATCGGGGCACGATTACAAGAAAAGAACGATTATACCAAAATTGTTGAGCTGATTTCAGGTGGGCCTGCTTGGAAACAAGGTGAATTGGAAGTGGGCGACATCATCTTAAAAGTAGCTCAAGCTGACGAAGAAAGCAAAGACATCGTTGGAATGCGCTTGGAAGACGCCATCAAATTGATCAAAGGAAAAAAAGGAACTGAAGTAATTTTGACAGTCAAAAAAGTTGACAAAACAATTCGAAAAATAAGCATCATTCGCGATGTAGTGGAACTGGAAGATACTTTTGTAAAATCATGCATCGCGCTGAAAAACGGCAAAAAATACGGTGTCATCAACCTTCCTAAATTTTACATCAATTTCAACGACGTCACATCTCGAGACTCTGGAAAAGACATGGCGCTTGAGATTGAAAAGTTAAAAAAAGAAAACATAGAAGGAATTTTAATTGACTTGAGAAACAATGGAGGAGGCTCTTTGAAAACTGCCATTGAAATCGGAGGTCTTTTTATTGAAAAAGGGCCCATTGTTCAGGTGAAGTATCGAGACAACGACCCCTCAGTAAAAAGTGATGAAGACCCAAACGTGCAATGGGAAGGTCCTTTGGTTATTTTGGTCAACGAACTTTCGGCTTCTGCCTCTGAAATCCTCGCAGCTGCTATGCAAGATTACAAAAGGGCGGTGGTCATCGGAAGCAATCAAACCTATGGAAAAGGAACCGTTCAAAACGTGATTCCTTTGAACAAATATTACAATTACCCTCAAGATTTGGGTGCTATCAAATTGACCATTCAAAAGTTTTACAGAATCAATGGGGGCTCTACTCAATTGGAAGGAGTCCGACCAGACATTAAGACTCCTGGCAAATACAGTTATGTGAAAATTGGAGAACGAGAGCAGTCCAACCCCCTGAAATGGGACAAAATAGAAAAGGTTTCTTTCAGTCCCTTGAATTTTTACAAAAATCGAGAGGAAGTAATTCGAAAAAGTACTTCACGAATCGCCAAAAGCAAAAAGTTTGTGATGATCAATTCGTATGCTAAATTTTTAAAAGATGGCAAAGACAACAATTCTTTTTCTCTGAACTACAAGACTTCAGAAGAAGAACAAAACAAACACGAAAAGAAAATTGAAGCATTCAACGAAGTGTTTGACTTCCATTCTTCTATTGAGTTCAAAAATCCACAAAAAGAGATAGACTTGATTCAAACAGACACCGTTTTGGCATCCAAAAGAGCAGCTTGGCACCAGAGTCTTCAAAAAGACATTTATATAGAGGAGTCTTTGCAAGTGCTTTCCGAACTTAAAACAAGGCAAAACTCTGGATATATTGCCCGGAAATAAACGTTTCATCCATGAGGACTTCTTCCAAAACTCTCACTTCCAAAGCAGTCCAGCGGTTTTCTAATAACACTCCTGGAATGCTCTCGTTTTTATACATAATTCTCTGTGGCTGCGTCGCGATCTGTTGTTATTTGATCAGCCCAGACAACTCAAAGAACGCAAATCAAATGCACCTTGAAATTCACTCTAAAAGTCCTGGATTTACAGCCCAAACCCTAGAAATTCCCTCACAAAAAAAGACTTCTTTGTTTTCAAAATTGATCTACGGGGATGAATTTCCACCAACTCAAATCTTAATTGATTCCTATCGAATAACTGGAGAGCATTTGATCGTAAAGAAAAGAAAAGAATTTGACCTTGAACACAAATTCCCTCTGACACTGTTTGAAGAATCCGTAGCGTCATATATAAAAACCAAAACCTATTATTTTGGAACGGACAAATTCGGAAGGGACCTGTTGAGTAGGATCTTGATTGGCACACGAATTTCCTTTTCCATAGGTTTTATTGCAGTTTTAATTTCTTTACTCATTGGAACGAGTATCGGTGCAATTGCAGGCTATTACGGGGGTAGAATTGATGCTTTTTGTATGTGGGTGATCAATGTAACTTGGTCCATCCCCACCCTTTTGTTAGTGATCGCCATTACCTTGGCTCTGGGAAAAGGGGTTTGGCAAGTATTTATCTCCGTCGGACTGACGATGTGGGTTGAAGTTGCAAGAGTAGTTCGGGGTCAGGTACTCAGCATCAAAACTAATCAATATGTTGAAGCAGCAAAAGCATTGGGATTCACAGATTTTAGAATTATTTTCAAACACATTCTTCCCAATATTGCAGCGCCAATTATTGTGATATCTGCAGCCAACTTTGCAGCTTCCATTCTGATAGAGAGCGGTCTGAGTTTTTTAGGAATTGGGGCACAACCTCCCATACCGTCATGGGGAGGAATCGTAAAAGACCACTACAGCTACTTATTGCTTGGAAAACCCTATTTGGCAGTACTCCCCGGAATGGCAATCTCAACACTTGTCATGGCATTTGTTTTGACTGGCAATGCACTTCGGGACGCTTTGGACGTGAAAGACTTATAAAAGCAACGGATTTTATCTTTTCTGTTTTTAAAAAATGAATTAAAGTTTTCGTTTATTTGTTTAATAAAAAGGTGTTTACCCCCTATTTTATTTCTCCATATTGTTACATCTTTGTAGAACTATCAGTTGACATTAACAAATGTTAATTGTTGGGTCGAAAAATACTTGGGGTAAGTATTTAGTACGAATGATAAAGGCACTCTTAGGAGTGCCTTTTGATTTTATACAGCAGCACAATATGCGTGATTTGTAATCAAAAAAACCCTTTCTTTTTTATCAACAACATTTTCTCATAACTTTCACATCCTATTTGTATTTTCTATTCGTGAAACTTGTTATCTTTAAAATAAAAATTCGCGCAGATATGAACCCCAAACCTACTTCAAAGATATTTGTACTGGATACCTCTGTACTTTTATTTGACCACAATGCCCTCACTAATTTTCAAGAAAACAATGTAGTCATCCCCATTACTGTTTTGGAAGAACTTGACAATTTTAAACTCGGAAATGAAACCAAAAATTTCGAAGCGAGAACCATCATCCGTTTGCTTGACAAACTCTCAGAAAAAGGAGGCCTTGACACATGGATTCCATTAGGGAAAAACAGAGGACACCTCAAGATTGCCATGGCAACAGAAGCCCTAAATCTCGATGCAGAACTTGTCTATGGAAAAAACAAAAACGACCATAAAATCATCAATGTTGCACTTTCTCTTCAACAACACCAGAAAGAAACACATGTTGTTTTGGTTACCAAAGACATCAACTTGCGCATCAAATCAAAGGCGATCGGCTTGTCTTCTGAAGACTACTTGACTGGAAAGGTTCAAAACATCCGTTCGATTTCTGAAGGTGCTGTCGACCTCGACAACTTGGATCCAGAATTGATCAAAGAACTCTACAACCTCAACACCATTCCGGAAAATGGAATTTTAAAAAAAGAAAAATCTGCCAATGCTTATTACGTCCTAAACAAGACCTCTGGCTCTATCTTGGCTCGGTACAACAGTTCAAACGATTCCATCGAACGCATTGAAAAAAGCTATGCCTATGGCATAAAACCTAAGAATGTGGAACAAACATTTGCCTTGGACGCATTGCTCAATCCTGAGATCAAACTGATTGCCCTTCAAGGAGTTGCCGGAACTGGAAAAACACTGTTGGCACTCGCAGCCGCTTTGGAGCAGAAAAACAACTACGATCAGATTGTTCTTGCACGGCCCATCGTTCCCCTCAACAATAGAGACATCGGTTTTTTACCGGGAGGTGCCGAAGAAAAGATATCGCCCTACATGCAACCACTCTGGGACAACTTAAAGTTTATCAAATCACAATTTCGTGAAAACGAACGCAAAAGAAAAAATATTGAAGAGATGGAGACAAGTGGATTTCTCTCCCTCACAGCACTTGCATTTATAAGAGGAAGGAGTTTGACAAACAGTATTTTTATCATTGACGAAGCTCAAAATCTAACACCTCATGAAATCAAAACTGTCATCACTCGTGCCGGTGAAGGCACCAAAATAATATTTACTGGAGACATCCATCAAATCGACACTCCTTATATGGATGAACAAAGCAATGGACTCTCTTACCTGATCGACAAATTGAAAGGACAGCCTTTGTTTGCACATGTCAAATTGGAAAAAGGGGAACGCTCAGCATTGGCCAATTTGGCAAATGAACACCTTTGATTAATAGTCCTTTTTTGCCCTTTATTATCAAGTGGATGTTTTTAACAATACAGGTAGAATTGTTAAAAACATTTCTTTGTACGAACCTGCTTTTGTAATATATTTGTGTGTGTTGTTGAATTCGAAATTTCAGTTCGTGGACGCAACCTTATTCATTCAACCATGCTAAAAAGTGCGAAACTAGCACACTAAAAAATAACCGATGAAATTTATAACATCCAGTTCTCAGCTATTAAGACAGTTACAACTTTTAGGAGGGGTGATAAACAACAACAACACCTTGCCAATCTTAGACAATTTTTTGTTTGAATTGAAGCAAAATGAACTCAAAATATCCGCTTCTGACTTAGAAACAACTATCAGTAGCACACTTGAAGTTGAATCTGAATCTTCTGGATCCATCGCAATTTCTGCTAGATTGCTTTTGGATACTTTGAAAACTTTTCCAAACCAGCCCTTGACATTTAAGACAGAAGACAACAACACTGTTGAAATCAGCTCCGACCAAGGAAAATACGACATGGCTTATTTCAACGGAGATGAATTCCCTAAGACCATCTCTCTTGAAGCCCCTAAAACAACCACCATTCCCGCAGCCATATTGGGAAATGCCATCTCCAAAACAATTTTTGCAACAGGAAACGACGATTTAAGACCCGTCATGAGTGGGGTCTTTTTTCAATTCAGCACAGACAATTTGACTTTTGTCGCAACTGATGCGCATAAATTGGTGAAATACACGCGTACAGACATCACAGCCAACGAAGCAGCTGAGTTCATCATGCCTAAAAAACCACTGAATCTTTTGAGAGGTGTTTTGAGCGAAGCATCCCTAGACGTAAGTATTGAATACAACGACACCAATGCCAGGTTCTTATTTGACAATATTGTTTTGACTTGCCGCTTGATTGACGGGAAATACCCGAATTACGATGCTGTCATCCCAAAAGAAAACCCCAACAAACTGACCGTTGACAGGGCTTCTTTCTTGAACTCTACCAAACGAGTTTCTATATTTTCAAGTAAAACGACTCACCAAATACGTTTGAAAATGGCGGGCACTGAATTGAATATTTCTGCTGAAGACATTGATTACTCAAACAAAGCCGACGAACGATTGAATTGTGACTACCAAGGAGACGACATGCAAATTGGTTTTAACTCGCGCTTCTTAACCGAAATGTTGAGCAACCTCAACTCAGAAGAAGTTCTGATTGAAATGTCACTCCCCAACCGAGCTGGAATCCTAACCCCAGTTGACGGAAACGAAGAAGGAGAACAAATCACCATGCTTGTCATGCCTGTAATGCTAAACAGTTGATCTTGCAGTCCAATCTGCTGTAAACACTCCAAACAAAACACTTTCAAAATTTTTCGAAAGTGTTTTTTTTCTTACTTTCACGACATGAATTTTCTTGCTCACTTGTATTTGGCGGAAGGCCCTGAAGGGAAAATTGGCAACTTTATTGCCGACGCTGTCAAAGGAAAACAACACAATCAATTTCCCGCTAAAATTCAACAAGGCATTTTGCACCACCGCGCTATTGATTGTTTTACAGACACGCACCCCATCGTCAAAATCAGCAAACGAAGACTACAGCATAAATACGGCCACTACAAAGCCGTAATTATCGACATCTTATACGATCATTTTCTCGCTAAGAACTGGAGCCTGTATTCAAATGTTCCCCTGGAAGATTTTTGCCAAAACACTTACAAACTCCTACAAACACAACAACCCATACTCCCTAAAAAAACAAAGCATTTATTGCCCTATATGACTGAACAAAACTGGCTGTACAACTACCGAACCACCGAAGGCATCTCCCAAATTTTATGGGGAATGAACCAGCGAACCAAAGGACTGTCACAGATGGACTTGGCATCTCAAGATCTCTTGAAAAACTACG
>DLQL01000108.1 GCA_002477565.1 Flavobacteriaceae bacterium UBA7433 | reverse complement strand
CCATAAGTCTATCGGAGGCTACCACGCAGCTAAATTGGGCCGCTACCAAGAATTGGTGGATTTCCATATTGTAAAGAACAATTGGGAAGTGCTCAACATGCTAAACACCAAGTACTTTATGGTTCCTAATGAGCAAGGACAAAAATCTTTGCAAGTAAACTCTGAAACCAACGGAAATGCTTGGTTTGTGGATGCGCTGGACTTTGTAGATACAGCAGACCAAGAGATTTTGGGTTTGTCGGGTATAAATACTAAGAAAACAGCTATTGTCAATCAAAATGAATTTCCACAATTGCGAGGTTTGTCTAATAGTATAGAACAAGACACTTTGGCATCGATAGAATTGCTCGTTTATAAGGCCAATGAATTGCAGTATACGAGTAGCAGTTCAGCTGATCAGTTCGCCGTTTTTTCTGAAATTTATTACAAAGAAGGATGGAATGCTTATATCGATGGGGAACTGCAACCGCATTACAGAGCGAACTATGTTTTGAGAGCTTTGCCTGTTCCAAAAGGAGAACACATGGTTGAATTTAAATTTGAACCAACCGTGATTGCAAACGGAAGCCGTGTGGTGCTGTTTTCAATACTGCTGTTTTTTGCCATTGCTTTTTATGGAGGAGTACAAACCTATAAAAATAATAAAATAGCCAGATCGTTATGACCATAGGAATGATTTTAGACGCGCCATTTCCTCCCGATCCAAGGGTTAAGAATGAAGCGGTTTCTCTGGTACAGGCAGGTTACCAGGTTTGTCTCTTCTGTCTTACCTATGGTGACGAACCTGCTGAGGAAATTCACGAAGGCATTCGTATCTGCAGGTACAGGTCTGACAAATTGGAATACAAATTGTCCGCATTGGCCCATACGCTTCCTTTCTACACAAATAGCATGGCAAAAAAAATAAAAAGGTTGTTTTTTCAATTCACCCAAGAACCCTAAACAATTTTAACAAGTTTGGTTTGTTTGAACAACTAAATACAATTGAAAATTTAACAATTATAGAACCTCAAAATTATTTCTCTTTTCAAAAGTTAATTGCACATGCTTTTTGTGTGATTACAGATAGTGGAGGTATCCAAGAAGAAACTAGCTTTTTACAAGTATCATGCATCACATTAAGAGAAAATACAGAAAGACCTTCGACTATAGAAGAAGGAACAAATACATTGATGTCTTTTAAAACAGATGAGATTTTAGAAGCAATTCAAGAAATTTTTAAAGGAAAATTAAAGACAGCTACAATTCCGAAACATTGGAACGGTCATGCTACTGAAAGAATAATTAAAAAATCTATGGAGTTTTTGGTATGAGTTATATTTGTATGATTGTGGACGGCTCTTATCCTAATGATATTCGAGTTAGAAAAGAAGCTGAAGCCCTTGCTGAAAATGGGAGAAAAGTTATTGTTGTCTGTCCGAGAAAACGAAATGATAAAAGCAAAGAAACTTTTAATGATGTTGAGGTATATAGAATCGGAAAAAATTACACAACAATTAAAAAAGGGATTTATGATAGTATAGAAAGTGTTTTTGATTTCAATCCCTTTTTCTATTTTGGACTAAAAAAGGTGTTTAAAGCATACACTATAGATTATTTACATGTGCATGATTTGCCATTGGCAGGAACTGGGTTGCTATTTAAATCTAAGGTAAAAAAGAAAGTGTATTTGGATTTGCACGAAAACTTTCCCGAGTCATTAAAGACATGGTTTGTATGGAGGAGGAGTTCAATTATTAAGATTAAAAACGCTCTTTTAATGAACCCCAAAAGATGGTCTAAAAAGGAGAAAAAATATTGTCTAAAATACGATAAAGTAATCTGTGTTGTAGAGGAAATGAAAGAGAAACTCATTGCTAAATTTGGCATTGAAAAAGAGAAATTAGTAGTGGTTTCGAACCATGAAAAAAAAGATTTTACAGAGAATTTCAATAAAGAAATAGTCCAAGATATTATCAATACAAGTGATTTTTCAATTACTTATATAGGTGGGTTTGGGCCGCACAGAGGATTGCAAACAGCTATAAGTGCTATGCCTGAAATTGTGAAAGTAATTCCGAATGCAAAACTTTTTTTGGTGGGAAAAGGAAGCTCAGATGTAGAGACTAAATTAAAAGAAATTGCTGCAACAAATAAAGCTGAGAAGTATGTGAATTTTGTTGGGTACAGACCATTTACTGAAGTTGCAACAATCATGCAGAAAAGTAGTTTGAATATCATTCCCCATGTGTCAAATGATCATACTGACAATACGATACCTCATAAACTATTTCAAATTATGATGAGCAAAAGTTTATTGTTAGTGAGTTCATGCAAACCATTGGAAAGAATTGTTTCTAAATTTGATGCCGGAATTGTATTTAAAGCGAATAATGTGCTTGATTTTATTCAAAAGGTTCTCGATATTTATAAACATTCTAAGGCCTATCAATATAAAATTGACAACGCCTACAATGCTGTGATGAATGAAGGAGAAAATTGGGAACACGAAAGTTTGAAACTGATAAAATTATATGATACCTAATTGAAAGTATTAATTCTTACATATTATTGGCCACCATTAGGAGGATCAGGTGTGCAACGCTGGTTGAAATTTGTAAAATATTTACAAGATTTTGGAATCACACCGGTAGTGTATACTGTTGACAATCCTGACTATGCCATACAGGATGAAAGTCTCGAAAACGAAGTTCCAGAAGGAGTAGAGGTCATTCGCCAACCTATCTGGGAACCCTACGCATTTGCAAATCTATTTTCTAAAAAGAAAAAGACAGTCAAGATTTTACAGATAAAGTATTGAAGTTGGCATCTGATGAAAATTTAAGAAATCAAATGGGTGCCAATGGAAAAGCATTTGTAGAAACTGAGTTTTCTTGGCTGCAAACCTCAAAAAACTTAGTACATTTATACGATAATCTAAACCGTTGAGAGTACTCATTGTCACATATTATTGGCCCCCAGCAGGAGGATCTGGCGTGCAACGCTGGCTAAAGTTTGTTAAATACCTACAAGATTTTGGTATTACACCAGTTGTCTACACGGTGGAAAACCCAGTTTATGCAATCGAAGACCCAACCTTGCTTGCTGAAATACCCGAAGGCGTTGAGGTCTTGCGACAACCCATTTGGGAGCCTTATAGATTGGCCAATATTTTTAGCCGAGGAAAGGCCACACAGACAAGTGTAGGTTTTTTAGATGAAAAAAAATCCCTTTTTGGAAAGTTTGCCACCTATGTTCGCGCTAACTATTTCATTCCAGATGCACGTAAGTTTTGGGTAAAACCCTCCCTGTCTTATTTGGAAAAATACCTCAAAGCCCATCCGGTCGCTCTTGTCATTACCACGGGGCCGCCGCAGAGCGTTCATTTGATAGGGCTCGGCTTGAAAGAAAAAAGCAAACTCAAATGGATAGCTGACTTTAGAGATCCTTGGACCGCCATGGGTTATTTTAAAAGCCTGCCCTTGACACAACGCACTATAAAAATTCACGAACACTTAAAAAAGAAGGTTTTGTGTTCTGCTGATGCAGTGATGGTCGTTGGCAAAACCATGCAGCGGGAATATTTGAACTACAACAAAATGACAGCGGTATTGACCAATGGTTTTGACATCGAGCTCTCAGATTCAAAAACAGCATTGGACCCCCATTTTACGATTTCCCATATTGGAATCATGAACGAAGATCAAAACCCACGGGTTTTGTGGAAGGTCTTGTCAGAATTGATGCAAGAGATCGAAGGCTTTTCAGAAAACCTAAAAATTCAATTGATCGGCAAAGTAGCGCCTTCTGTTTTAGAACAGATTTCTTCCAGTGGCCTGAATGAGCAGTTGAGAAACCTGGGGTATTTGCCTCACAACGAGATTTTTGACTACCAACAGAAATCACAAGTCTTATTGGTTTGTATCAATGAAGTGCCCAGTGCAAATCTGATCATCACTGGAAAAATATTCGAATACCTCGCGGCAAAAAGACCGGTATTGGCCATAGGTCCCAAAACAGGAGATTTGGCAGAAATTATAAACCACACCCATTCGGGGACTGTGTTCGAAGCACAACACCACGATGAATTAAAAGAACAAATACTTTCGATGTACAAAGACTTTTCAAACAACTGTTTGCGCGTTCAGTCAAAAAATATTGAACAATACCACAGAAGAGAAATAACAAGAAAACTGGTACATTTGATAAAAGAGATCACAGGTTGATTATGGGCATTGTATTCAAACAAAGTATCAAAAACACCTTCACCATCTACCTGGCATTTGCCATTGGAGGAACAAACGCCTTGTTTTTGTACACTTCCTTTTTGACAGAGGAGTACTACGGTTTGGTCACCTATCTCTTGTCCTGTGCCAATTTATTGATGCCGCTGACAGCTTTTGGTGTGCATTATTCTCTTTTGAAATTTTATTCTTCGTACACAGAAAAGGCTGAAAAAGACCGTTTTTTGAGTTTTGCACTTTTCTTGCCCTTGTTGATTGCTATTCCTCTGGGCATGTTGGGCAATTTGTTTTACGAATCCATCGCAACATTCCTTTCACTTAAAAACCCGATTGTCAAGCAATATACCTTTGTGATCTATCTGGTGGCTTTGGCCACGGCTTATTTTGAGGTCTTTCATGCCTGGGCAAAAGTACAGTTGCAGTCCGTATATGGAACGGTATTGAGGGAGTTGTTTTCCCGAGTTTCCGTTCTCTTTTTACTCATATTTGTTGCTTTGAATTGGATAAGTGCCGGCGATTTTATCTATTACCTAACGGGGATGTATTTTGTAAGAACACTGTTGATGGCTTGGTATGCGTTTCGCCTATACCGTCCTAAATTCTCTTTGCGATTGCCGCACAATACACGAGATATTTTGCGGTTTTCTCTTTACATCATTCTTGCGGGCTCTGCCGGTAGTATTTTGATTGACATCGACAAGTTTATGATTCCGCAAAAGGAAGCCATTGCGAATGCTGCCTATTATGCGGTTGCTGTTTACATCGCCACTCTAGTAGAGACTCCGGGACGAGCCATGTCTCAGATTTTACAGCCTTTGGTGGCCAAAGCTTTGAACGAAAACCGGTTGGAGGAAGTTCAAAATCTGTACCAAAGAAGTTCGCTCAATCTACTTTGGATTTCTGGCTTGGTTTTTTTGGGTATCCATTTGAATCTGAACCAGCTTTACACGTTGATTCCCCAAAAGTACAGCGGTGGGGCTTGGGTGGTTTTGTTGGTTTCCTTGGCGAAGTTGTACAACATGTTTTTAGGAGCCAATGGCGCGATTATTTCCAATTCCAAATACTATAAGATTTTATTGCCTTACGGACTGGCCATGGCTATTTCTGTTTACTTTTTAAACGACATTTTGATTGATAAGATGAGCATCAACGGTGCTGCATTGTCTACTTTTTTGGTCGTTTTTGTGGCCAACAGTTTGAAAATGTACTACGTTCATCGAAAATTTCAAATGTTGCCTTCTACTTCGAAAACAGGAGCCCTTCTTATGTTGTTGATAGCCTGCTATTTTCTCTTTTCTTTTTGGGATTTTCCCTTTCATCCACTTTTGAATATTTTTTGCAAGAGTTCACTCTTTCTTGTTTTTTATCTCGTGATCTCTTGGAAATTAAAAATTTCCGAAGAGGTGAATGCTGTTTTTGATAGATTAGCGAGGAAATTTTACTGAGAATCAGCACTGTTATTTTTTACTGAAAAAAGAGTTTAGGACGGTTCGTATTCCTATAAACAGACAAGCAATTCCTGCGATTCCAAGTACACCCGCGGTAATGAGAAACCAATAGTTGTTGTCTTTTCTAAGTGCAGAAAATCCGATGTTGGCTAGTACAGGCGCCAAGATAAAAAGAGGAATGGCTCCGAAAACAAATTTCAATCCTTTTCTAAGTGTTTCTGTAGAAGTGTTCATTTTTCAAAGTGTTGAAGGGCGTCCCTGACGGAGCCGAACTTTTGGATCAGTTCAAGGGCTTTTGATTCGGAGATGTACAAGCTGTCTACTAGCATTTGCACTCCTCTTTGTACCAGTTTTTTGTTCGATAATTTCATGTCCACCATTTTATTTCCTTTGACTTTTCCAAGTTGAATCATCGCAGCAGTACTGATCATGTTCAAAATCAATTTTTGGGCTGTTCCAGCCTTCATTCGAGAACTTCCGCTAACAAATTCGGGACCGACAACAGCGGTTATTGGAAATTGTGCAAGCAGGTGCAATGGACTGTTTTTATTCATCGTGATACATCCTGTTGCAATGCCTGCTTCATTGGCTTTTTCCAAAGCACCCAATACATAGGGAGTCGTTCCTGATGCGGCAATTCCAATGACGAGGTCTTTGGTGGAGATGTTGTGTTCTTGAAGGTCTTTCCATCCTTGTGTTGGATGGTCTTCTGCATTTTCTACGGCTTTTCGGATTGCGGTATCTCCACCTGCGATGATGCCGACAACAAGCTCGTGTGGGACTCCAAAAGTTGGAGGGCATTCGGATGCGTCTAAGATGCCCAAGCGGCCACTGCTTCCAGAGCCCACGTAGAACAAACGTCCACCCAATTTGAGTTTGGCAACAACTTGTTCCACCAAAGTTTTGATTTGGGGCAAGGCTTTTTCTACTGCCTGAGGGACAGTTTTGTCTTCTTCGTGCATGGCGTTGAGCAATCCGTCGATGCTCATCTTTTCCAAGTGCTGGTAAGGTGAACTCTGTTCTGTTGTCTTTATAAAATCCAAACTTTTTTTTTAAAAATACAAAAATCTCATCGGCTTTCTTGCTTTTAAATGCAATTGCTCGCTCCTAATGGCATGCTTGCGCTATTAGTTATTCGATGGTGTAGGTTTCTTCGACCATTTCCGACAACCTAAAGTAGCCATAGGGTTTGTTTTCCGGACGGGTTGCATTGGTGCAATTTCCATTGACAGCGGCAGGTGCTGTCGCAAATGGTCCTCCGTTTTGAACTTGTTCAAACAGCAAATCAAGGTAGTTGTGGTAGCTTTCAGAAATCCCGTAAAAACGGAGTGTCAGCACGTCTCCTTTGCTTAGATTTTCGTCTATTTCAAAGATGCTGCTTTCGTTGCCATTGGTGAATTCGTCTCTTCGGACACGGTATTGATTCAATAAAAAAGCCTCTGGACTGACAAATTCTGAGAGGTAATAGTTTTCTTCTTCTGCAGGATCTGTGTAGAAGAAATCTACTCGAGTCGCTACTGTTCCGAAAAAGTTTTCTTCGCTTTGTTCGATTTTTGTGATGTCTGTGACTGGTTTTAGTGTTGCTGTTGCGTTGTGGGTTTCTCCGTTATAGATTACGGTCAAGGTGTAGGCTTTGTCAATTTCAGGTTCAAAGGTCTCTGTCTCATAAATTCCTGTCATGTCAATTTCTTCAAAATAAAAGTCAGTCGTACCGTCAGAAATCATTACTTCAGCTCCGTTTGCAGGTGGGATGAGGGACTCGTAGAAGCCCACGGTTTTTGTCAATCGGATTCGTTGTTTCTTTCCATCGCTGCCTTTTTTCCAGTTGATGTTGGCATCGATGACCAAGCGGCTGGGGCCTTCGTTCAAATCCACTTCGATGACATCTTCACAGGAAGCGCATACTAAGAGGATGATTATAGCATATAGGTTTTTCATGACGTTGCGAGTTGAGGTGCGGGTTTAAAATTTAAAATTATAGGTAACGGAAGGGACCATGCCAAAAATTGAAGTTCGGACTGCTTCATTGGCTCCGGTATCTTCATTTTGACGAAAGTTTACGGAGGCAGCATTTCTGCGATTGTAAACGTTGTAGATGCTAAAGACCCATTCTCCTTTCCAGTTTCTAGAGTTGTTTTTTGTTGGGGTGTACGTAGCTGCAATGTCTAAATGGTGGTAAGCTGGCAACCTTTGCCCGTTTCGGTCTCCATAAATAGGAACGGTGATGTTTTCATTAGG
>DLQL01000067.1:19016-20717 GCA_002477565.1 Flavobacteriaceae bacterium UBA7433 | reverse complement strand
CCTAAACCACCAACCCATCGTGGTACTCTCCAACAACGACGGATGTGTGGTCGCGCGTTCCAACGAGGCCAAAGCGCTGGGCATTCCGATGGGAGCTCCTGCTTTTCAATACAAAGCCCTGTTCCAACAACACAAGGTACAGGTCTTTTCCTCCAACTATGCCCTGTACGGAGACATGAGCAGTCGGGTCATGAATTTGCTTGCTGAATTTACCCCAGAAATGGAAGTTTACAGCATCGACGAAGCGTTTTTAAAACTCGAAGGTTTTGAAAAATTTTCGTTGACAGCCCATGGAGCAGCAATGCGTCGCCGTGTTTTCAAAGGCACCGGCATCCCTGTATGTGTCGGAATGGCTCCTACAAAAGCCCTGGCAAAAGTAGCGAACAGAATTGCCAAAAAATTTCCCGAACGCACCCAAAGTGTCTACCTGATGGACAGCGAAGAAAAACGTGTCAAAGCATTGAAATGGCTTGCTGTAGAAGATGTTTGGGGTATTGGCAGAAAACACGCGCAAAAACTCAAAGCACATGCTGTTCACACGGCCTATCAATTTAGCCAACTCCCAGACGACTGGGTACGCAAACACTTTTCTGTGGTGGGCTTGCGGTTGAAAAAAGAGTTGGAAGGCATTCCTACTTTGGACTTGGAAAGTCCGACTTCTAAAAAACGAATCGCCACCACCCGTTCTTTTGACAAACCCCTTAGCGACCACAAAGAACTCAAGGAACGCATCAGTACCTTTGCAGCTTCTTGTGCTGAAAAACTCAGACGTCAACAATCCGACTGCAACATGTTGTTGGTTTTTCTTCAAACGAATCGTTTTCGAAAAGACTTGCCGCAATACGGGAGAAGTATTGTACTCAAAACCCCCTGCCCCACAAATTCGAGCATCGAATTGATCCAATGTGCCAACAAGGGATTGCAGGCAATTTTCAAAGAGTCCTACCAGTACAAAAAGGCAGGTGTCATTGTGATGGGATTGACCCCCTCAACACAAAAACAACTGGCTTTGTTTTCGAATGAAAACAGCAAACACCCCCCCTTGATGGACGTCGTAGATCGCCTAAACAACGCTTACGGAAATCAAAAAATAAAATTTGGTGGACAAGCTCTCGACAGACAATGGAAGATGAGACAAGAACGATTGTCTCCTCGCTACTCTACAAACATCCAAGAAATCATTTCGATCAATAGCTGAGAAAACCGGCTGAAATCAAAGTTGCAAAGACTTCAATTCGAGGTGGTACTCGTACTGCAGGTCTTCGTGCAAGACTGCTGTCTTTTTTTCAATAGATGCCAACTCTCTCAAATACAGGTTTTTCAAGACCGAATTCTGTCGAATAGAAGGCTTTACTTGGCCCAACTTGTGGCAAAAATAAAGCAGCAATTCCACCTCTGTTGTCTTCTTTTTGGAATAGCGAATCCGGGTTTTGAGAATACGAAGAATTTTGCGAATTGACTTTTTCATGTAAAAAAAACGCTTGGTGTTGAGACCTGCAAACAACGCGTCTGTCTCTGCTTGAACTTTTTGTACATAAGCCGCTTCGTCAGCTGCCTCAAACAGGTGGTAGGTCATCCACTCTTTGTTTTCTTTTTTGAATTTTGCCAACTGCAGGCATACATGCAACAGTTCTGAATGGGAGCGTTCAGTCAATTCGGTTTTCAGATCTTTCAAAGAGGCAGCTTTCATAAAAGGAGTTT
>DLQL01000067.1:0-18999 GCA_002477565.1 Flavobacteriaceae bacterium UBA7433 | reverse complement strand
ATAAAAATACAATTTATTGTCAAAACAGAAAGGGTCTTCTCTTTTGAATTGAACAGGTAAAAGCATAAAAAAAAGGATTGCAAGTAGCTGCAATCCTTTGTGTATGAGGTGTGGAAATTTTATTTTTTAGCTTTTGCTTCTTTTTTCAACTGAAGGTTTTCAAGAACCGTTCCTGTAATCCAATAGGGAACGACAAATGTCAACAGGAAAATCAACAACCAAAAACCGGCTGTAAATACAAAAAGAAATAATAAAAAACCTAAATATTGAGAAATGTCCATAATGCGATCGCTTGACGTTATAAATACATTGCAAAAATAAGCTATTTTTCATTTTTGAACCAATTTTTTTGAATTCTTTTTTTGTTTTTGGAAGAAGTTTCAACTTTTAAAAAGCAGTACTTTTGAATGGTGTTCACAGGTTGATTCCATATATTTGTAACTGTTTTAAGAGTTTTGCGCTTGTTCTTAAAAGAGTCTTGAAAAAAAAGCGCTGAAACCGACACGCAAAACCACAGTTTATGAAACACCGAATTGAAAAGGACACGATGGGAGAAGTAAAAGTCCCTGCCGATAAGTATTGGGGTGCCCAAACAGAACGTTCCAAAAACAACTTTAAAATTGGTCCCAGTGGCTCAATGCCGCTTGAGATCGTATACGGATTTGCCTATTTAAAGAAGGCTGCAGCGCATGCCAACTGTGACTTGGGCGTGTTGTCAATAGAAAAGCGGGATTTGATTGCTGCAGTTTGTGACGAAATCTTAGCTGGAAAGCACGACAGCCAATTTCCTTTGGTGATCTGGCAAACGGGTTCCGGTACGCAGAGCAATATGAACTGCAACGAAGTGATTGCCAACAGAGCACAAGAGCTAGCAGGAAAAGTCATTGGGGAAGGTGAAAAATCCATCCAACCCAACGACGATGTCAACAAATCTCAATCCTCAAACGACACTTTTCCAACCGGCATGCACATCGCGTGTTACAAGATGCTCGTGGAAACAACGATTCCAGGAATCGAACAACTCAGAGATACCTTGCAAGCGAAAGCGGAAAAATTCAAAGATGTTGTGAAAATTGGACGTACCCACTTGATGGATGCTACTCCATTGACCATCGGACAAGAATTTTCTGGTTATGTCTCGCAATTGAACCACGGATTGAAAGCACTTCAAAACACCTTGGCACATTTGTCTGAATTGGCCTTGGGAGGAACTGCGGTCGGTACCGGATTGAATACACCCAAAGGTTATGACGTCTTGGTCGCCGAAAAAATCGCACTGTTTACCGGCCTGCCTTTTGTCACGGCAGCAAACAAATTTGAAGCCTTGGCAGCGCATGATGCCATTGTAGAAACACACGGAGCGCTGAAACAAATTGCTGTTTCCTTGAACAAAATATCCAATGACATTCGCATGATGGCTTCAGGTCCTCGCTCTGGAATCGGAGAATTGGTATTGCCTGCCAACGAACCTGGCTCTTCGATTATGCCAGGAAAAGTAAACCCCACTCAATGCGAAGCCATCACGATGGTTTGTGCTCAGGTGATGGGAAATGATGTGGCCATTACCATAGCGGGAACACAAGGCCACTTCGAATTGAATGTCTTCAAACCAGTGATGGCAGCCAACTTGTTGGAATCTGCAAGATTGCTCGGAGACGCTTGTGTCTCTTTTGAAGAAAATTGTGCAGTGGGCATCGAACCCAACCACAAGGTCATCAAAGAATTGCTCAACAACTCGTTGATGTTGGTCACTGCTTTGAATACAAAAATAGGCTATTACAAAGCAGCCGAAATTGCCAATACAGCTCATGAAAGAGGAACTACCTTAAAAGAAGAAGCGGTGCGTTTGGGCTATGTAACATCGGAACAATACGACGAATGGGTAAAACCAGAAGAAATGATTGGAAGTCTTAAATAAGCTCCGTCTAATCCCAAAAAAAAGGCATCCATTGGGATGCCTTTTTTTATGGAAAACCCTTAATTTACTTTTCCTTCGAGATCCAATAAGAAGGTGAATTCTCTTGCCGTTTCTTTGAGTGCATCAAAACGCCCCGATGCGCCTCCATGCCCTGTTTCTAGGTCGGTATGCAAATACAATTTATTCGCACTCGTCGTATGTGTTCTCAATTTGGCGACCCATTTTGCAGGCTCCCAATACTGAACTTGAGAATCGTGCAATCCTGTGGTTACAAGGAGGTTTGGATAGTTCAAAGCCGCAACATTGTCGTAAGGAGAATAGCTTTTGATGTAGTCGTAATAGGTTTTGTCATTTGGATTTCCCCATTCGTCGTACTCCCCGGTTGTGAGGGGAATGCTATCGTCCAACATGGTGGAAATCACATCGACGAAAGGAACTGCTGCGATGATGCCGTTGTACAACTCCGGGTTGGTGTTGAGAATGACACCCATCAACAAACCACCAGCAGATCCTCCCATTGCATAGAGGTGCTTTTCCGAAGTGTATTTTGAAGTGATCAATTGCTCACTGCAATCGACAAAGTCGGTAAATGTATTCTTTTTTCGAAGTAATTTTCCATCCTCGTACCAAGCCCTTCCCAAATATTCACTGCCGCGAATGTGGGCGATTCCAAAGACAAATCCTCTGTCCAACAAACTCAAACGTGTGGTACTAAAACCCGCGTCAATCGTATGTCCATAAGATCCGTAAGCATAGAGCAAAAAAGGGGTTTCTGAACTGAATGGCGTTTCTTTGTGCCGAACAATGGAAACCGCAATCTGTTTGCCATCACGTGCCGTGACCCAGATGCGTTCAGAGCGGTAATTTTGTTTGTCAAAGGCACCGCCCAATACTTCTTGTTCTTTTTTGATTTCTTTGGATTGGTCCACCATGTTGAAATCAATGACCGAACTTGGGGTGGTCAGGGAATTGTAGCCATAGCGAATGACCTCCGTATCAAATTCAGGATTTGCATAGACGTAGGCGGCATAGGCTTCTTCCCCAAAAGGCAAATAATAATCTTCTGTCCCATCCCATCTTTTGATGCGAATTCGATTCAAACCATTGCTGCGTTCTTCAAGCACCAAAAACCCACTAAAGATGGAAATATCCTCTAAAAGAACGTCTGCTCGGTGAGGAAGCACCTCTTCCCAATGCGTTTTTGAGGTTTGTCCAACGGGTGTTTTCATCAATTTAAAGTTGGTGGCACCATCTGCGTTGGTCAACACATAAAAATGGTCTTTGAAATGAGCGATGCTGTATTCCAAATCACGCTGCCGCGCTTGGAAGATGCGAAAGGCCCCCTCAGGATTGTCCGCTTCTAAAATTTGGTATTCTGTCGAAAGGGTACTGTAGGCGCCAATAACCAAGTATTTGCTCGATTTTGATTTGGTTACATAAACGCCAAAGGTTTCGTCTTTTTCTTCATAGACGAGCACATCTTCACTGATGTCGGTTCCCAATACGTGTTTCATAATTTGGTGACTCCTCAGGGTAACTGGATCTTTACGTGTGTAAAAAAAGGTTTGATTGTCATTTGCCCAAACACCTCCGCCTGTGGTATTTTCAATCGTTTCTTTAAAGAGTTGGCCTGTTTTCAAATCTTTGACGTGCAGGGTGTATTGCCGCCTGCTGATTGTATCCACTCCATAGACAATTTTGCTGTTGTCAGGACTGACCGAAAGCCCTCCCAAAGAGTAATATTCATGCCCTTGTGCCAAGTTGTTAACGTCCAACAAGAGCTCTTCTGCGGCTTCCAAAGTTTCCTTTTTGCGAATGTATATCGGGTACTGCATCCCCGTCTTGTATTTGGTGTGGTAGTAGTAGCCATTTTTTTTGTAGGGAACTGAAGTGTCGTCCTCTTTGATGCGGGTTTTCATTTCCTCAAACAATTCTTTTTGGAAATTTTCTGTGTGTTTCATCCCCGCTTCCAAATGCGAATTTTCATCTTTTAAATATTGGAGTACTTGTGTTGTTTGCGTGTCTGGGTTCTCAGCTTCTTTTTGAGCATCTGTCAGACGCATCCAATGGTAAGAATCGGTTCTGAGGTCTCCGTGCGTGTTGAATTCTACAGGTTTTTGAACAGCTATTGGGGCGGTGCTTGTGTCGGTCATGAGATTTGTATTACAAGAGAGAACAAAAATAAGTGTTAATATGCCCAATCCTTTAATTATTTTATACATTTATATAGCTTTTGCATAAAAATAAGGATTCTTTGTGGTTTGCGTCCTTTCCACGGAAGGTATCTGACGAAAAACAAAGGATGTTTTATAAAATTCACTGCTATGAATAAAGATAAAACCGCTTTCAAAAGCGAATTTGAGGAAGTATCAAAAAAAATTGAAACGATTAAAAGCCGTTTGTCAACTCTTTTTATCGACGGAGAGTCAGACAATGGGACCGTAGTTGTCACCCTTACCGCTTCTCGGCAGGTCGTCAACATTGCCATAGACGATGCGATCATGGAAGACAGGGTGCAACTGGAAGCGCACCTTATTCGTGCGTTGAACAACGCATCCGAAAAAATCACTGAAATCAATAGGGTTGAGATGGAAACTGCTATCAGAACGGGACTCCTCAACATCACGGATTTGTTTTAGATAACGAACCAAGTTCTTAATTGTTTTTCCGTAAAATTTGCAAGGTCAAGTCGTAGATCGTTTTTGCTTGGGCTTCTCGGGTCAGTTGGGAGTTGTCAATTTCCACGGCATCAATCGCCTTTGTCAAAGGGGAATCTTCTCGAGTCGTATCCAAATGATCTCGGTAGATCACATTTTCCAAAATGGCTTGGTAGGTGACTTCCTCTCCTCTTGCTCGCAATTCATCGAAGCGACGCTTGGCACGGGTATCAGGGGATGCCGTCATAAAAAGTTTCAATTCTGCATCGGGAAAAACTACGGTTCCAATATCGCGGCCATCCATGACCACACCTTTCGAAACCCCCATCTCTTTTTGCAAAGAAACCAATAGTTTTCGAACTTCTGGAATGGCCGCCACCCTACTCACATAATTGGAAATCTCAAGCGAACGTATGTCTGATTCAACATTTATACCATTGAGATAGGTTTCAGCAAAACCCAATTCCGCATTGTAAACAAAAGTTATGGAAACGTGTTTTAAATTTTCTACCAAAGAACGCACCTGAAAGAAATCCGTTCCAATCCATTTTTGTTGAAAGGCAAACAAAGCGACAGCTCGGTACATGGCTCCAGAATCCACATATATATAGCCCAAACGTTTGGCCAATTCCTTGGCGATGGTGCTTTTTCCTGTCGAGGAATAGCCGTCTATAGCAATGGTTATTTTTGAGTTCATAAGTACAACGATTTACAAGGTTTGTCAATCTAAATTCACAAGAAGACTAAAGGTATTGGCATTGGTCTCTGGGTGGAATTTGGTCAAGGCATAGTTGAGTTGTAGGTTTTTCAAACGCAGGCCAAAACCATAAGAAATCCCGGCAGAAGTTCGTCTGTTAGTAAGGCTGAGTTCTTTTGCCCGTCGGTAATTGTAGCCGATGCGAAAACACAATTTTTTATCGGGAAACAATTCGGCACCAAAAACGGCATGTCGTATGGCGTTGTTGGCAAAAGAAATTTTTTCACGTATCACATTGCCCTCAATGTCAATTTTTGCATTTGAAGGATTGCTAACAGAAAGGTCCCACTGTTGCAGATTGTCAAGGGTTGCATACCATTTCAATGGTACGTGTTGCAACTGAGATGAAAATCCAAGAGCCATTTGAAAAGGTATTTTTTCACGGACCCCATCAAAAGATTTCAGCTGCAAACCGATGTTGCGAAAGACCAAGGAAACACGAACAGGACGGCGGGAAGGTTTGTAAAAAACAGAGACGTCTGTCGCGATTCCCAATGAGGAATAGGTGTCAATAAGGGAGTTGATCAATTTAACATTGGCCCCTATCTTAAAGGGACTGTTTTTAAGCTGATAGGCATATCCAACAGAGAGCGACAAGTCATAAGCTCTGAACTCGCCTGTGATCTGGCCTTGTGTGTCTGCCCTAATCATCGTCCCGTAATCCAAATAAGTGACTCCTGCGTGGAGCATGCCCAAACGATCGTTTGTTTTGGTGGCATAAACAAAAGAACCCAACGCTATTCCCGCTAAGTAGTTGGTGTAGTTCGCCGACAACTGGTTGTTCATGCTCTCGTCAAGGGATGCAGGATTCCACAAAGGCATGTTGACATCGTCCTCAAGGGTGAGTGCAGCCCCTCCCAAAGCCATTTGCCTTGCAGAAGTGGGCAGGTTTAAAAAAGCGTAAACCGATGTTCCCCCTGTCTGTGAAAAACCGGTGAAAAAGTGCAGGACACTAAAAATAAGGATTAGTTTCTTCATCAAACAAATTGAAATCTAAAGACGGCTCAATAACAATGCTAAAATACTATAATATTTTACAATTCATAAAGTTCCTCTGCCAATGTTTTGAAATAAAAACACGCCAAAGAAGTAAACTAAACGGATGCTGTCGGCTCAAAATAATAGCGTATTTTTGCCTTATGAACCATCATGATACCATTGTAGCCTTAGCGACCGCCTCCGGGGTTGGTGCCATTGCAATCATCCGTTTGTCGGGACCGAAATCCATCGAAATTGCAGACTGCTGTTTTCAATCTGTTCACAAAGGAAAATTCCTCAAAGATCAAAAATCACACAGCTTGCACTTGGGACATCTTGTGGAAGGAACGAGAACTTTGGACGAAGTACTGGTATCTGTTTTTAAAAATCCGAACTCTTATACAGGAGAAGATACCGTCGAAATTTCTTGCCATGGATCCATTTATATCCAACAAGAAATTCTGCAACTTTTTATCGATAAAGGAGCACGCATGGCAGCTGCAGGAGAGTTTACACTCCGTGCTTTTTTGAATGGCAAATTGGATTTGAGCCAAGCGGAAGCAGTCGCAGATTTGATTGCCTCCGACTCCAAGGCTTCTCACCAAGTTGCCATGCAACAAATGCGTGGTGGTTTTAGCAATGAAATCCAACACTTGCGCGAACAATTGTTGAACTTTGCTTCTTTGATTGAGTTGGAATTGGATTTTTCGGAAGAAGATGTGGAGTTTGCAGACCGAAGCCAATTCAAAGAACTGATCGGAAGAATTCAGCTGGTTTTGAAACGCCTGATCGATTCTTTTGCTGTTGGAAATGTCATCAAAAACGGCATTCCCGTTGCCATTGTCGGAGAGCCCAACGTGGGAAAATCCACATTACTGAACGCTTTGTTAAACGAAGAGCGCGCACTTGTTTCTGAAATTGCGGGGACCACTCGGGACACCATCGAAGATGAAATCAATATCGACGGAATCGCCTATCGTTTTATCGATACCGCCGGCATTCGAAAAACGGAAGATCTCGTTGAAAACATGGGCATTCAAAAGACCTTTGAAAAGATTGGCCAAGCGCAAGTGGTGCTCTATCTACTCAATGCGGAAACTTTTGAAATACAGCAAGAAAAATTCAAATTTGAAATCCAAAACATCAAAAGCAAACACCCCCATAAAAAACTTTTGGTAATCGCCAACAAAACTGATGCCATTTCCCAAAAACAACTGGCCAAGTTACAAGCAGCCATTCCAGAACTGATCGCACTTTCCGCCAAGAAAAAAACGGGCATCGAATTGCTTACAAATCACTTGACGTCTTTGGTACAGACAGGTGCCTTGGAAAACAACGAAAGCATCGTGACCAATTCCCGACACTACGACGCGCTTCTAAAAGCACTGAACGAAATCAACAAAGTGGACGAAGCAATGAAACTTGGAGTTTCTGGAGATTTGTTGGCCATTGACATTCGTGAAGCCTTGTATTTCTTTGGACTCATCACCGGAGAAGTGACAACAGATGATTTGTTGGGAAATATTTTTGCCAATTTCTGTATTGGAAAGTAAGGAAATCGCTCCTTTTTTTTTCTTTCAAAATTTCCTAACTTGAAGCATCTTGATAGGACAACTATTTTGACTCCTCCCCCTTCACTTAATAAGTCAAACACCTGCTTATGGAATGGCATAAAAATTACATCCGTTGGTTTCAAAAAAAACTAAAACTTTCCAACTACGCAGTCCTTTGGATTGCCTTTTTCAAAGGACTCTTGATTGGAGGCTTGTTGGTGTATTATTTTACGGTCGTGAAAAAATGAATGTCTGTTGCCATCGACGGACATCGCGGATTGATTGACGGTTTATACATCGCCCAATTTCTAGGTATTGCAAGAACTAAAAAATGGCCATCCCCTCCATCGTTCGAACGTTTGCAATGCTTTTCGGGTGGCCTACAACTTGAGGAGCTTGTGTACCTCCGCTCCGACCTTCACATAATAAATGCCTCTAGGAAATAGGGACAAATCAAGTGTGTAAATGTCTTGCATTTCAAATTGACTTTCTAAGAGCAACTGTCCTGAAAGGGAAAAAACTTTGATGTGCTGGTTGTTTTTATTCAAAGATTTGATTGTAAAAAACCCGGTGCTTGGATTGGGGTAAATTTCAGAAAACACATCGACAGGAAAAATTCCTAATGCAAATGCTTCGTCAATTTTGACAGCGGTCCAACTTTCAGCAAAATGATTTTCAAGAGCCTCGTTTTTCATTTGCAATACATATTGCCCCTCAAAAGCGTTGCCTGGCCACCGTCCGTCCTCTTGGTATTTCAGGTGATCGATTGTGATTCCAAAGCGGTCTTGTAGTTGCAAAGATTCTCCTGTATTGGAGAGCTTGCCGCTTTGCCATTCGACAACCTGCTTGTTTTGTTCGACCCAAATTGAAGCGGATGCATCTTTGGTGAGGAAAAGCACCTCTTTCCCTTCTAAAAATACACCCTCAGGAATGACCGCACTTATTCCTTTGGTAAAGACATAGCCGGATAAATCTGCTGTTTTATTTGAAGGGTTGTAAAGTGTTAAAAACTCAGGAATATTGGAGTTTTCAAGGTTTGTAAAAATTTGTGAAATCATGACATTGGGTTCAAAACTAGGCTGCGGAAAAAGAGTCCCTAAGTCAATAGCTGCTCCGTTCTCCATGCCTGCATTCAATGCTAGAGAGTTGGGTTGCAGTTGAAAATCAAAGAATGTAGGATTTGTAAATTCTGGATTTCCCTGCAGGTTCAAAGGGTAAGAAGTGTCCGTAGCAAAATCTGTCAAACAATAAGCGCTTTGCAGGGTAGACTTTGCATCAACAAACAAGGGTTTGTTAGAGCTGTTGGACAGGATGCTGTTCGTAACAATTGCATTGCCACCTGCACTTCCCAAGTTCTTTTCATAACAAGCCACTGCATCTGTGTTGTTGTAAAAGACACTTCGGTTGATTGTGACATTGCTTGAATCTTTTACAGCAACTCCTTTGTTGCAATTGATAAAGGCAGCGTTTTGGATCGTAGCCGTGGAGCGTTGTCCCAAGGAAACTCCTTTGTCAGTAATATTGCAAACAACGATGCTGTCAATCACCAAATCGCTGCTTTTTTCGCCGATATCAATCGCATCACTATTGAATCCCCTAAAGTTTGACATCAAGCAGTTTTTGATCACACCGCCTTCAACCCCATCGTAATCGATTGCATCTGTATCGGGTTCATCGTTTCCTAAAAACTGGCAGTTTTCAATGCGGGCTTTTCCGTATTTCACATTGATGCAGTCACCTGTAACCTTGGAATGCAGTTTGCTATTGGTCAGAGTGACATCAGAATAACGTGCCGTGATCGGATTGAATTTTACATTTTCGATCGTCAAATGATCCAAAACCAAATCGGCATCAAAAGCTGAAATGGCTGCAATATCAAACACGGGATCTGGACCTTGCGAAGCCGCTTCAAGGCGTGTGTATTTCAAAGATGAGGGTTCTGCTGTATGTTGAAACAAAAGCGCTCCCCAACTGCCCGTTTCTGTATCTGGGTTTCGTTTAAAAACAATGCGATTGTCATCGGTTCCAATTGCATTTAGTCTGCCCTTAACAATGATGTTACCCGCAAGGGGCATCCATATTTCTACCCCTGCTTCTACTGTCAAAGTCGCGTTGCTCTCAACGGTCACATTTTCCTGAACAAGATAGGGAGAACAGTCTTTGCTGAGCGTTGTGTCTGTTGCAATCACTTCAGGGACGACGCACTGATCAGTTGCTTTGTAAACTGCGGTCAAAGCTGTATTTTCCGAAATGGCAGTGTCGTAAATTTTAGCATTTGAAACAAAACGGGTTGTATCGTTTTGATAGCTCCGCAATTCCAAATCGAAACTTGTATCGCTGCTGCTTGCATTTCTTTGATGTACCTCAACTGCCAAGGTATTGTCGCCTACCACCAAGTGATCTGTACTGATTGCAAAGGGTGTAAAAGCCTCTTCTGCACTTCCGTACACGCTAGACAAAGCGGGAGTTTCATAATTTATTGAACCGCCAGGCATATTTGTTCGAAGTACTTCCACTCCATTGAGGTATGCAACGCCTCCATCGTCACAAAGTAAATTCAACACGATTTGAGAGTTTGCTTTTTGTGCGGCTGTTATTGAAATTGTTTTTCTAAAATAAGTGGTCATGTGTTTGTTAGAAGCATCGGAGCCATAACCAATTTCCGTTGCCTCATCTCCGTCTCCATAGCCGAGTTGAGCCATTCCAACACTCCATGAGGCGTCGTCGTATGTTGAGGTCTTCCAAGAGGATTCTAATGCGACACCACCGTCAAAATATTTCCAAGAAGCCCCCTTTTGTATCAATGTGACCGTTTCTGCTTCTGACCAACCAACAAATTCATATCCAGGCCTGTTTTCGGCCATAAGCTGCACGGGAACATTGTTCAAGTACAAACCGTTGTTTTCAGTATTTGGAACGGTCAAGCCGTTCAATGTAAGCGTACCCGCATTTGTTGGAAAAACACGTAAGGACAGCGCAGACGTTCCATCAAAGCCGTAATTTTCTAAATCATTTAGCAAGGCAGCAGGACGCTGGGCAACAAATGATGACAAAGCGCTTACAGCATTGGACCAATCGTCAACGGACGACAGCGCATCTCCATAGCTCGAGGTTCTTCCCTCCCAACGTTCCACGTGTTTTGGCAGTTCACTTTCAATTGCTTGTTTTTGTTTGTCAATGAGCATCATCATCCTGTCAGGGTTGTAACTTGTGTACAGCTGATCGGCCAATCTTTTTCCAAAATAAGCCTTGTATCCCGCATTGTTTAGGAGTTTGCTAAAAGGCCACACGGTTTGGTCACTGTAAAAATCAATCAAATGATCGTTCGGTTTGAAAAACCCACGGTCTACGTCCATCAGTATCCATCGCCATTTTCCTGTTTGTTTGGGTTTCCAAGCCATTACATTGTGGTTGATGGAGGTATTGGCCACCGCCATTTCAGCAATGACATAATCGGTGAAATTTTCGATGTCCATGACATTGGCGACTGCATCTAAGTTGGCTTCGTCTGACAATTCTTTGTTGAGCAGTACCAACAAGTCATTGTAGGCTTGCAAGTCACCCGATTCGGCAAAATCTTCATTTTCTACGAGGTCGAAGCTCCCTGAATCAAGATGGTAACTTTTCTCGATATAATCATCGTTCACTTTTTCACGAATGTTGTGAATCCCCATGTACTCACCGTTTACATAAACAAGAGAAGGCTTGAAAGCCATAATGTCTAGGTCCATATTCAACACAGTGCTTTGATGCCCCAACATATCTCGAAAAAGTGTGTAGCTCCAATCACTACCCGAAGCCCTCAAAGAAAAGGATTTGTAACTGCTGCGTTTGCGCTGAGTCATCAAAGGATACTCCAATTTATTGGTTCCGTGTTGTTTTTTAAAATAAACGCCCAACATCTTTTGTGGCAATTGCCAAGACCACAAACCATTGACCTTACAGCCTGCTCGCTCGTTGAAAGCAGCTCGGTCACCGCCCTTGTTCTCGAACAATTCAATGTTGATTGGCACTTCCCAAAGGGGTTTGAAATCCTGTACATAAATCCCTGTGTTTGGATCCCAGAAGTTGGACGGTTCCGTAGCGATGGAAACCACTGGGATTTTAGCATCAACCGAGTTTTCATTGATGAAATAGGTGTGAGTCACCGTTGGCCCGGGTAGAAAATTGGACATGAAAATTCGACTTCGGACTATTGTCGTATTGGTTATGGGTATGGGTGTGTTGTATTTTTCTGAGGTCATTAAGGGTTTTGAACCGTCTGTCGTATAGCGAATTTCACCTCCAAAATCAGTGGTCAGTTCGACATCCTGAGAGGATGTATAAAAACCCCCTCGAATGCTAAATTCAGGAACGTGGTAAACAAAACTCTCGTAAGAGGTTGTGGAATTCGACGCCTTCGGAGTCGCTGTCTCAAAGAAAGACCAATTTACATTCGCGTCAACAGTTCTTCCCATTGAAACATCCACAGTTTGAACCCCAAAGCTGATGGAGTCAAGCAGTGCGGCATTGGAATTGTACAAGGCAATCTCTTCTCCGTCCGCTGACAGCTTGAAATTGGTGTGGTTTTCGATATCATTTCCATCTGCCCACACCAACAAAAAACCACCCGCTTCGATTGTTAAATCGGAAGAAATTCGCCACTTTTCAGGTTCTTTGAAATCGTCAGTTAAGTAATAGCCTTTGATGTTTTGAGCGTTTGTACCTGCATTGTATAGTTCTATCCAATCGGAATATTTTTCAAAATCTGTGTCTTCAATCTGAGTGGAATTTGAAGCAGAAAATTCATTGATCAAAACCTGCCCATTGACAGATGAAACCAGCAAAAACACAACCAATGCAATTCGTTGCCCACACGCTTTAAAAAAAATATTCGGCACCTGTATTCTCATTAAATTAAATTCAATTTAATTGTTTTCCTGTTATAAAAAACACCCTCCTTAATTATAAGAAACCCTTTAAAATTGAAACAAGGCTCGCATTCGGGATTTGTTACCCATGCCAAAGCGCCATAGTTAAGACCTTAAAAATAGTGCTAAAAATCGGAATTCATGAAAATACTTTAAGACTTGCTCAAAGTCTTTGTTTTGATTTGATTATATTTTTTTTGAAAAACAAGCATTCATATTATGTTTATTCAAAAATAATAGTACCTTGTCCTAGTATATAATTTTTTTGTTTATCGAAACCAAAACCATCATTAGAACACATATGGATTTATTAAAAAGTGCAGCAGAATTTGAAGAAAATGTTTCAAGTTTTAAATCAAGAGATGAACGTATAAAAGCTTCACATACTGCAAAAGAATTGGTTTTGGGTCTCAATGAAATCTATAAGGAGTCTAAAAATCCGGAAATCATGGAAATCATGAAACGCATCACTGCAATCAAACAGAAATTTGAAAAACGCCTGAAAGGGAGGTTGACTTCGTAAGTTTAATTTTTCACTTCTTTACAAATCAATTCTTTTAAAACATCCACAACATAGAGGAGCTCCTCTCTTGTCGTGTGCTTGCTAAACGAAAAGCGAAGCGATGTATGTTGTGCTTCATCGGCAGAAAGAAGCTCTCTTAAGACATGTGATCCACCATTGCTTCCACTCTGACAAGCACTTCCACCAGATACCGCAATTCCTTTTAAATCCAGTTGGAACAAAAGAAAAGGACTGTCCAATGGCAAACGCACGTTCAGTATGGTCGCTGTACTAGCTTGCAAATCTTCGGAAGATCCGTTGAAGGCAATAGATGGAGACAAAGCTTTCAATTCTTGAATAAAAAAGGACTTGCGTACTTGCATTTCTTGAATATCGGTTGTGAGGTCTTTTAGGGAAATTTCCAAGGCTACCTGCATTCCGCGAATGAGATGAACTGCTTCGGTACCTGCGCGCGCTCCTTTTTCTTGGCCTCCCCCATACAGGAGTGGCTTGATGCCAACACCTTTTTTGAAATAGGCAAATCCAATTCCCTTGGGGCCGTGAAATTTATGTGCACTTGCAGTTATAAAATCAACCGAATCTCGTTGCAGGTCCATGTCAAAATGACCGACTGCTTGTACGGCATCAGAATGAAAAAAGGCCTTGTATTCTTGACAGATTGTGGCTGTTTTTTGGAGGTCTAACAAGGTTCCTATTTCGTTATTTACCGCCAACAAACTAACGAGTGTTTTGTGTGCCTTATCTGACAACAAGCTGCGCAAATGTGCATAGTCCAAAAGGCCTTTGGAATCCACATCCACGAAGGAGATTTGAATTCCATAGTCAGCTGCTAGTTCCCTAAGTGGATTTAGGACTGCAGCGTGTTCTATTTTTGAGGTCACCACCTGGGTAACTCCTAGGTTGACAACAGCATTTCTCAAAATCAAATTATTGGCTTCGGTTCCACCTGAGGTAAAAATTAGTTCGCTTGCGGTCACATTCAAATGCTTGGCAATGCTTTTACGTGCATTTTCGACAATTGTTTTTGCCGTCCTTCCGTATTGGTGGGTGGAAGAGGGATTCCCACAAACAGTTTGCATCGTCTGGACCATTTCTTCGATTACTTCATCGGCAATGGCTGTCGTTGCTGCGTTGTCTAAATAAACTTTCCTCAAAACTGTTGTATTTTAAAAAAATCGGATCCCTAATCCAAACAAAAGTAAGTTAATTTAAATTAACGAAAAACACTTTTTGGGTTCTGTTTAAAACCCTTACATTTGTTTTGTAAATTTGACCGTGCAATGAAAAAAACAAGCCTGATCGCTTTCTTACTTTTGTTTCTCTCTTGTGATGATGGAGATTTTAACATTCCTTCCTTTGATTTTGAAAACATCACCATAAACCATTGTGGAGACCTCGTTTTGCATAAAATTAGCAGCAGTAAGAAAGAAGCTTTGATTTTGAAATTGGACCTGAGTAATTCAGAAGAAAACACGTATTTCAAAACGCCTTTGACAGATCAAAGTTATGTGATTTCCGAAAATGGCAGTCACCAAATGACCTACCGCATCTTTAATGGTACGGTCAGCAGCTCTTATTTTTGTCAAGACATCCCCCCGAGCAGCCCTACTGTATCGGAAGAATGGTTCGGAAACGGAACTTTACAGGTCAACAATGCCATCGTTTTGGACGATGAAGATCTGGTGGACACCACACTAGAAGACCGTAATGGAGACAATGACCCAAAGAATGACGACACTGATGGAGATGGATATCCCGATTACATCGATACCGATGATGACGGCGACAACATTCCTACAAAAAAAGAAGACCTCAACTTAGACGGCGACCCAACAAACGACGATTCTGACAACGATGGCACTCCCAATTACTTAGATGCAGATGACGACAATGACGGGACACCGACGGCAAACGAATCCCATACCGGAGATGAAAATCTGGATACCATTTTGGATTATTTGGACCCAAATACCGATACGGTCCAAGAACCCAAAACAACAGCTACCAATTCTTACAAACAAAACTACACGCTGCTTTTGGAATTTACGGTGTTGAATTTCACCAACTCGGAAAGTGACATCAATTATACAGACGGCTATACTTTTGGAACAAAAACGGGCAGCTTTACCATTTCTGAGCTCCCTTAATCATTTTGCCAACAAGGCTTTGATCAAGCAAGTACTTTTTTTACTTATTTTTGTTTTGTAGTATGTAGACTTCTGTGGCTCCCATGCCGTACTTTTGATAAGAAGCTTCCGAGATTTTGACAGGGTATTTGGCCAACAAATAGCCCAACTCACTTCGCAAAACACCTTCACCTACTCCGTGTATAAAGACAAGCCTCGGAATTCGTTTGCGTATGGCAAATTCCAATTTGTATTTGGCCGTATCCAATTGCAAATTCAGCATGTCGAAGTTCGACATCCTTTGGTGGTTTTTAACGAGATGCTGTATGTGGAGGTCTACCTCCATGGGCGGGACAAGGGTTTCTTTATTTCTTTTCTTGGGAGCTTTTCTTCTACCTGTCTCGGAGGTATTTATTTTTTGTTGTAACAGCGCGTTGTTGATGTCCGAATATTTGGACATCTCAAATTGATCGTGTACTACTTTTACCAACTGTTTTTCATCAAAGTACAGGTCAAAACCGTTTTCTTCAGTAATGAGCACACGCGTCCCATCAGTCTTTACAACCACTCCCTTTGTGGTTGCATCGACTACAACAACTCGATCTCCTTTTGCAAACTTCATTTTTTAGTTCTTCAAAAAAATTAAACTTTTCTCTTTTTGTCGTAGGGAATTTGCTTTAGCAAATATTCAATGGAATGGATGCGCGCCAAGGTTTTTCGATTGGCATTGATGATTTTCCATGGAACGGCTCCTTCTGTAGTGTTTTCAAACATTTTTGATTTGTATTCGGTATAGCGATCCCACAAGTCTTGAGCCTTTTCATCTACAGCAGTCATCTTCCACTGTTTCAGAGGATTGTTGCGAATGTCTTCAAATCTTTTTGCTTGCTCTCTTTTGGTGATGGACATGTAAATCTTTACCAGTTTGATCCCCGATTCCGTAATCATGCGTTCAAAATCATTGACTTGACTCATAAATATGTTGTACTCGGCTTCTTTGCAAAAACCATTCACAGGTTCTACGACCGCTCTGTTGTACCAGCTCCGGTCAAAAAAAACAATCTCACCCGCCTTTGGAAACTTTTGAATGTAACGTTGAAAATACCACTGCGTCTGTTCGTCGTTCGTGGGTTTTGGCAGGGCGACAATTCGAAAATGTCTCGGATTGATTCGCTCGGTAATTCTCCGGATGGCCCCTCCTTTTCCAGCTGCATCTCTTCCTTCAAAAATCACGATGACACGCTCTTGATTTTCAATGACACCTGTTTGCATTTTGATCAATTCTACTTGCAAACGCTTTAGCCTTTTTTCATAATTGACAATTCGCAAGGCTCTGTCAACACTTATTTTCTCTTTGGAAAGGAGTGCTTTGATTCCCAATTTGGAATTTAATTTTTTCAATGCCAAGTTGTTGTTATCGTCTTTGGTGGCCATAATCTTGGATGTTCTTTTTGTTTGTTAAGCTTTTTAGAGGGCAATAGAAAGGGAGGTTGTACCGAATCAATCTATTTGATGGGAAGACCGGAAATAATGCATGATGACATTTGGGTCTGGCAACAGATTGGTTTTCGATTTCTTCTTTCCTGTGTAATTGAATTTAGACAATACATAGCGGATGCACTCCAAACGCGCAACCTCCTTGTCATTGGTTTTTACAATTACCCATGGGCTGTAGGAAGTATGTGTTTTGCTGTACATCAATTCTTTGAAATGTGTATAGCGGTCCCACAATTCTTGACCTTTTTTATCCACGGGACTGAATTTCCAACGTTTAAGCGGGTTTTTCATTCGTGAATTGAAACGCTTCAGTTGCTCGTCCTTGGAGATAGACAACCAAAATTTTATGATGATCAAACCGTCCTCATAGAGCATGTGTTCAAATTCGGGGACTTGTGCCATAAAGTCGTTGTACTCCTTGTCTTTGCAAAATCCCATTACGGGCTCTACCACAGCACGGTTGTACCAACTTCGGTCATAAAAGACAATTTCTCCTGGATTGGGCAATTCTTTGATGTAACGCATAAAATACCACTGGCCCTTTTCTATCTCTGTGGGCCTGTTCAAAGCCACCAAACGAGAGGACCTGGGATTGAGGTGTTCCATAAACCGACGGATAGCACCTCCTTTTCCTGCTGCATCTCTCCCCTCAAAGACAACCGCGACACGCTTGTTGTTTTTCGCAATCCATTGCTGCAATTTTACCAATTCAACTTGGAGATTCCGCAACTCATCTTCGTAGGCGATGGTGTCTATTATTTTTGCATAGGCAGCGCCTTTTCCTTTGATGATGTCTTTTAAATCTGAACGAGATTGAACTCCTTCAATTTCTTCAAACGTCAAATGGGGTGTTTCTTTCATAATCAATTTTGAATGGCTATTGATGCTTTATAAAGGCACCAATGGCTGTTGTAAAAACAATTTTTGCAATCTAATCGTTTTCTTGAACGCTGTTAATATTTTAATAAGAGACGGAAATTTTGAGGGAGCATTTGAAAACCTGTTAGTTACCAACTTCATTGAAAAATTTAATGCGCATCAACCGCAAGTCTTCTTCTTCATAATCTCCGTCAAATTCTTCCATTGCCTCTTGAATATCGTCGGTTTCGGCCTCCATAAAGTAGTCCATAATTTCTTCTTGTTGGTCTTCGTCCAAAAGGGTATCAACACAATATGAAATGTCCAATTTTGTTCCAGAAAAAACAATGGTTTCTATTTCTTTGATCAAGTCTGGCATCTCCAAGCCTTTGGAGCTTGCAATGTCCTCCAAAGACAATTTTCGATCTGTATTTTGAATGATGTAGAGCTTGAGTCCTGATTTGACGCCTGTTCCTTTGACAATCAAATCATCGGGTCGTAAAATGTCGTTTTCTTTTACATAAGAAGCGATGACCTTGACAAAATCCTGTCCGAATTTTCTCGCTTTGCCATCTCCGACCCCAAATACATTCGACAACTCCTCAATGGTCATCGGATAACGCAATGCCATTGCCTCTAATGAAGGGTCTTGAAATATGGCAAAAGGCGGAATGCCGCGTTTTTTAGCCACTTTTTTACGAATGTCCTTTAGAATGGAAAGCAATTTTTCATCACTCACGCCACCCGATGTTTTGGAATTTACCACCCCTTCGCCTATTTGTTCATCTTGGGCGTAGACATGGTCAGCAGTCATCATAAAAGACGTGGGGTTTGCAATATAATCGAGTCCTGCCTGGGTGAGTTTCAACACCCCGTATTGTTCGATTTCCTTTTTCAAAAAATGTGCCACAAGCGTTTGTCGGATCAAAGCTGTCCAAAAGCCTGTGCTTTTTTCACTTCCGACCCCAAAGTAAGTACGCTCCGTGGTTTTGTGAGAAATCAACATGGCATTGACCTCCCCTTTTAAAGTGGCAACAATGTCTTTTGATTTGTATTTTTCTTTGGTATCTCTAACTATTTCGAGCAACATTTTCACTTCAGCGCTCGCCTCTGTTTTGGGCTTTGGGGTTCTTGAATTGTCATCCATACTGGCTCCCAAACCATTGAGTTCGTCAAAATCTTCTCCAAAATAGTGCAATAAATATTTGCGTCTGCTGATGGA
>DLQL01000087.1 GCA_002477565.1 Flavobacteriaceae bacterium UBA7433 | reverse complement strand
CACCCATCCAATAAAAGAAGGATAGAAACCCTTCGTGATTTTATTCCAGAAGCAAAACGATTGGCAAGCACCTACAAATAGGTCTCTATTTGTCGTTGGCAAATCTCAAGAAAATATCAGATGTTTTAATCTTAGAACCTAAAATCACAGCAAAAATGAATTTAAAAAAAGGAGATAAAAAATTAATTGGAGCCTGGGCGTTTTACGATTGGGCAAATTCAGTTTATTCCTTGGTCATCGGTACGGCAATTTTCCCGATTTACTACAACAGCATTACTGGAGGTAACGAGGCTTCTGTTTCATTTTTGGGGCGCGATTTTAACAACGCAACACTTTACAGCTACGCCCTTTCTTTTTCGTTTTTTATGGTTGTTGTGCTGTCTCCCATTTTGTCTAGTATTGCGGATTCTATGGGGAATAAAAAGCGTTTTATGCAGTTTTTCTGTCTTTTGGGTTCGGGGGCTGTTTCGGCTTTGTTTTTTTTTAAAGGCGTCGATACACTTTGGGTTGGTATTGTCTTTATGGTTTTGGCGAGCATTGGCTTTTGGGGTAGTTTGGTGTTTTACAATGCTTACCTCACGGAAGTTGCCCACCCAGAAGATCACGACCAAGTAAGTGCCAAAGGCTTTATCATGGGCTATTTGGGGTCTGTAATTTTGTTGGTTTTGAGTTTGGTTTTGCAAATGAAACCCGAGTTGTTTGGGATTGTAGATGCCACATTGCCAGCTCGAATTTCTTTTTTGATGGTGGGTGTCTGGTGGTTTGTTTTTGCTCAATACACGTTCAAATATTTGCCGACAAATACTTTTGGCAGAAAACCTTCAAAAGATTTTATTTTCAAAGGATTTCAAGAATTGGCAACGGTTTGGAAGGAATTGAAAACGCAAAGGGAATTGAAACTGTTCTTAACAGCTTTCTTTTTGTTGAGTGTTGGCGTACAGACCATTATTTTGATCGCCTCACTATTTGGGGACAAAGAATTGGATTTGGGGACCGAAAAATTGATTGTCACCATTTTACTAATCCAATTGGTGGCTATTTTGGGAGCCTATCTTTTTTCAAAACTCTCCTTTAAGATAGGAAATATCAAAACCTTAAAAATTACCATATTTGGATGGGGTTTGATTACTGTAGGGGCCTACATGCTCGAAAAAGAAAACCCGCATATTTCCTATCAATTTTATGCTTTAGGAGGCCTGTTAGGTTTGGTGTTGGGGGCCATACAATCACTTTCAAGGTCAACGTATTCTAAACTTATTCCCGAAACCACAAAGGACAATACGACCTACTTTAGTTTTTACGATGTAACCGAAAAAGTTGCCATCGTTTTAGGTACTTTTATCACCGGTTTTATCATCACACTCACCGGTTCTATGAAGGCATCGGTTTTTATTTTGGCACTTTTTTTCTTTGCGGCATTTGTGGTGTTGAGCTTTCTTAAAAAAACAAAATACGTCTCTTAATTATCTGTGGGTTTTACGCTGCTCATTTTGCTTTTGATGTAAAAATTTTTGTCCACCGAGAAATGCCTGGTATTTTCATGAAAACGGATTTTTTTCCACGCGTTGGTAGGCTGTATCCACTTTTTGGTATTGTTGTGGTTTATTTTGAGAGGCATGTCAAAGTCAGCGAGGGTATTCGTCCATCGGAAGTGAATGTTGTTCACGTCGATTCGGTATTCAAAAACAGGAATGTCTGTGGTTCTCAAATATTGGTTAAAAATTTTTGAGAGATCTTGTCCCAGGGTTTTACTGATATAGTTTTCTATTTGTCCTGTACTGACGGTTTGGTGGTAAAATTTTCTATTCATACCTCTAAGCATTGCACGCCATTTTTGAGCGTCCTTGAAAAGTTGTCGGATGGTGTGCAACATGTTGGCACCTTTGAAGTACATGTCACTTGACCCTTGGGAGTTTACACCGTAGTGACCGATGATGGTACGGTCATTGGAAATGCCTTTTCGCAATCCGGTTACATAAGCATCAGCGGCCTCTTTTCCATAGTGGTATTCCAAAAACAAACTCTCGGCATAATTGGTGAAACTCTCGTGAATCCACATGTCTGCAATGTCTTTGTTGGTGATGTTGTTTGCAAACCATTCGTGCCCCGACTCGTGCACGATGATAAAGTCAAACTTCAGTCCCCATCCCGTACCACTCAAATCGGTACCTCTGTAGCCATTCTCGTAGCCATTTCCATAAGTGACTGCACTTTGGTGTTCCATGCCGAGGTAGGGGACTTCTACCAATTTGTAGCTGTCTTCGTAAAAAGGGTAGGGGCCAAACCAATATTCAAAAGCTTCCAAAGTTCGTTTGGCTTCTATGAATTGTTTTTTTGCTTTTTGCAGGTTTTCTCGCAGTACATAATAGCTGCAATCTAATGTTCCTGCCTCACCCAAATATTTTTCATCGAAATGCACATAGTCACCCACAGAGAGGTGAACACCATAGTTGTTGATGGGCTGAGTCACCTTCCAATGATAGGTTTTTGATTTTTGTGAAGGTTTCAATTCTGTGCCGACCAACCTTCCGTTTCCGACTGCAACCAAATTTTCTGGAACCGTATAATGCAAGTTGACTCCCCTGTCAGGTTCGTCGTACATATGGTCTTTGCAAGGCCACCAGACACTAGCGCCTTGTCCTTGGCAACTGGTCGCAACAAAGTCGAGGCCGTTTTTGTCTTTTGACCAAGTAAATCCTGCATCCCAAGGTGGATTTGAACTGGTCTTTGGTTTTCCTGAGAAAGTTAGGACAAGCTGTTCTTGTTGTCCGGCAACTTGGTTTTTCAGGAGTTTTATAAAATGGGCATTGCCACGTTTGGTGATTTTCAATTCTTTTTCGTCTTGCACAGCTTTTAAAAGGCGCATGGGCGCTTGAAGATCGACCTGTAGGACTTGGTTTGAGGAAAGAACGGTGTAGGTGATGGTATTGGTACCCCATAAAAATTGCGGGGCTGTTTGGATCGTGATCGACAAATCATAATGCTGCAAATCCCACCAAATTCTTTCGAGGGTAACTTGTCCTCTCAGGGAGTCTTGTTCTGTAAAAACGTTCAATTCTTGTGCCATGTTGGCAAAGGAAACGGAGAGAAAAATCCAGAGAAGTGTTTTTTGCATGGTTTTATTTTATAAAAAAGGAATGCTTTTAAAACGCTACAAAATTGTACGGGCCTTGCCTTTCGAGACCAATCTTAAAAAAGTTCTCTTTCAGAAAAATGAAATGCAGTTTCAATGGCTGCATTTGCATCACTGTCAGAACCGTGAACTGCATTTTCAGTCATGGAAGATGCAAATAATTTTCGAATCGTTCCTTCTGCTGCTTCTACAGGGTTGGTTGCGCCAATCAAAGCTCTAAAATCTTCAATTGCATTTTCTTTTTCCAATACTGCAGCGACAATAGGTCCTCGTGTCATAAAGGCAACCAATCCTTCAAAAAAAGGACGATTGCTGTGAACTGCATAAAAGGACTCGGCATCTTTTTGAGACATCTGTGTCAATTTCATACCAACAATGCGAAAACCAGCACTGTTTATTTTTTCTAAAATACCTCCTATCATGCCTTTCTCTAAAGCATCGGGTTTCAGCATGGTGAAAGTTCTATTTGTTCTCATTTTATTTTTTTTGTAAAGATACTTTTTTTTATTAGTACAGCCTTCGTTGGTAAACAGAATTCTTTGTGAGTTGGAGTCCGCACAATTTCTCTAGGACTCACGAATTCTCAAGGGATGTCAATCGTTTTTTATCATTTAATTAACGGAACCTTTGAAATTTATTTTCTTTTATTATTGTATATTCGCGACTTATGAATTCACAGTCAATAAGTGCCTTAAAAAAAATACTTTCCACACCTCAAAAGATCAGTTTGGTGACCCACCGGAACCCGGATGGAGATGCCATTGGGTCTTCATTGGCGATGCAGCATTATTTAAAGAGTAAAGGACACACAGTACAGACAGTTTTGCCCAACGAGGCGCCTGCTTTTCTGCAGTGGCTTCCCGGTGCCGAAACGACCTTGAAATTTGACAAGCAAAACCAACAGTCCAAAAAAGCAATTTTAGAGTCCAACATCCTTTTTATATTGGATTTCAACGCACTGCACAGAGTGGGGGAAACCATGCAGGCAGTTTTGGAAAGCTATACGGGAACTTTTGTGATGATAGACCATCACCAGCAACCAGAACCACTATCCGAGTTTGTCTATTCCGACACGTCCATTTGCGCGACCTGTCAGATGGTGTATCACTTTATTGACACGCTCGGAGATTTGAACAGCATTGACGCTGCAATAGCTTCTTGTTTGTATGCAGGCATCATGACTGACACAGGGTCTTTTCGTTTTTCATCCACAACGGCTCTAACCCACCGAGTGGTGGCTGATTTGATTGCCAAAGGTGCAGACAATGCGATGATTCACGACCGCGTATTCAATACCAATACTACTAGTAGACTGGAATTGATGGGAATCGCTTTGACCAACATGGTGGTTTTGCAAGAAAGTCACACCGCCTACATGACGCTGTCGGTCACAGAATTGGAAAATTGCAACTATCAAAAAGGAGACACTGAAGGATTGGTCAATTATGGACTTTCCTTAAAAGGAATTTACATGTCTGCAATTTTTATAGAAGATTCAGATCAAAACATTGTGAAAATATCTTTCCGCTCAAAGGGGCGTTTTTCAGTAAATCAATTTTCAAGAAATCACTTCCAAGGAGGGGGGCATGACAATGCCGCAGGAGGAAGGTCAACAAGTTCTTTGAAGACAACTGTGGAAAGGTTTGTCAGCCTTTTGCCAACGTATAAAGAAGCTATAGCAGAGTCTTATGAATCCTAATATTCTTGTCTTACTTTTTTTTGCATTCTTTTTGGCTTGCAACTCACCAAGTCCCAGAAGACCTATTGTAAAGAGTTCAACACCAGTTCTTGAAAAATCCGTAACTTTAAATAAAAAGATCGTTGCCCTAGAACAAGCCTATATAAAACGTTTTGTCGCAAAAGACTCTTTACACGACTACATCAACTCAAACAAAGGCTTTTGGTATTGCTACCTCCACAAAAACAGCTCAAAACCCCATCCTTATAAAGGAAATCAGGTGTTTTATGAGCAAGAAATTCAAAGTTTGGATGGAACTGTTTTGGTGTCCAAAGAAGCGCTGGGCATTCAGTCCTATGTAGTTGATAAAGAACACCGTATGAAAGGCCTTCAAGAAGGAATCAAAATCATGCGTTTGGGAGAAGAAATGCAATTTGTTTTTTCTTCTTTTGTGGCGTATCGCTCAAAAGGGAATTTGGAATTCAACATCGGCCCCAACCAGCCCATCGTCTGTAGAATTAAATTAATATCAATCAAATAAATAAAAACTATATGAAAATCAAACACATCACTCACTTGGGAATATTGGCTGCAACGATTGCTTTTGCCTCCTGCGAAAATAAAAAAAGACAAGACAATTTAGCAACAGATTTAGACTCTGTGAGCTATGCTTTGGGATTGGACATGGCAACCAAAATTGCCGAAAACTTTAAAAACGCCAACAACCTCGCTTTTGTTCAGGGGTATAAAGATGCTGCAGACTCTACAAGTGTAAAAATTCAAAAAGAGGAAATCAACGGTATTTTGAGGTCCTTTTTTATGAAGAAGCAACAAAAAGCCATGGCACAAGCACAGGATACTACTGGAACAGCTCCCGATATTGCTGTCAATTCCAACAAGACCAGTGAACTTTTGACTGAAGCAGACACCGTAAGTTATGCCTTGGGATTGGACATGTCTTACCGAATGAAACCCAATTTCAAAGAAGTAAAAGACGCTCTCTTTATTCAAGGGTATGAAGAAGCAGGAGATTCTTTAAAAGTACTGCTGGAAGTAAAAGACATCAATGGTATTTTGACAAATTATTTCAAAAAGAAAAGCGAAGCCGATGCGCTCGTTCAAAAAGAAGCGGGACTTCAATTTTTAGAAGCAAACAAAAACAAAGAAGGTGTTTTGACTACCGAGAGTGGTTTGCAATACATCGTTGTCAAAGAAGGAAGCAATAACAAGCCATCTGCTACGGACAATGTGACGGTACACTATCATGGAACGACTCCTGAAGGCGTTGTATTTGACAGTTCCGTAGATCGTGGAGAACCTTCTTCATTCGGATTGAATCAAGTGATTAAGGGATGGACAGAAGGGTTGCAATTGATGGGAGAAGGTGCCAAATTCAAATTCTTTATCCCTCAAGAATTGGCCTATGGAGCGAATCCAAGAGGCGGTGTAATCAAACCTTTTATGCCCTTGGTCTTTGATGTAGAGTTGATTAAAATCAACAAATAAATATGAGAATTCTAAAAATCACCCTCCCTTTTGTTCTTTTTGTTGTGTTCAACTCTTGTGAAAACAAGCAAGACAATGCTATTTTGCATGTCGAAAACAAGGCAGAAGGGATGGCTTTTTTAGAAAATAATGCCTCCGCTACAGGGGTGTTGACTACCCAAAGCGGCTTGCAATACAAAGTACTGAAAGAAGGAGCGGGTGCACCTCCTACAGGAAATTCATCGGTAGAAGTTCATTACCACGGTGCTTTTATCGATGGGCGCGTTTTTGACAGTTCTGTAGACCGAGGTACATCCATTACTTTTGGCTTGAATCGCGTAATTCAAGGATGGACAGAGGGATTGCAGCTCATGAAGCCTGGAGCCATTTTCAAGCTGTACATTCCCCACAATTTAGCTTATGGCGCTCAAGGCAGAGGGGGGATTCCCCCTTATTCTGCTTTGATTTTTGAGGTGGAACTGATACAAATCCTTTAAAAACAGAGATGAAGCGAACTAAAATTATTTGTTTTGTATGGATTGGTTTGCTGCTCTCTTGCGAGCAGTCCACGAATTTAGAAGATGGACTGTACGCGTTTTTTAAGACAAGCAGTGGAGATCTGATTGCAGAACTAAACTACAAAGAAACCCCTTTGACTGTTGCTAATTTTGTCTCTTTGACAGAAGGAGAGAATCCCAATGTCACAGATTCTCTAAAGGGCAAAAAGTTTTACGACGGTTTGCCTTTTCATAGGGTTATTCCAAATTTTATGTTGCAAGGGGGAGATATCCGACGAAATGGATCGGGCGATCCCGGTTTTAAATTTGCAGATGAATTTCCTAGAAATTCAAAAGGAGAATTGCTTTTCAAACACAATCGAAGAGGCGTGTTGTCAATGGCCAATTCTGGGCCCAATACCAATGGGAGTCAGTTTTTTATCACCCACAAAGAAACTCCTTGGTTGGACGGGAAACATTCAGTTTTTGGCAAAGTGGTCATTGGAATGGATTTGCTGGATTCGATTCGTCAAGGAGACCTGATGCAACGCGTGAAAATTTTGAGGATAGGCAAAGAAGCAAAAGCTTTTGACGCGGTTAAAACCTTTCAAACTACCTTGAACACAATGCTGGAATTGGAAGTGTTGAAAAAGAAAAAACAAGCCAAAGACAGCATGCTGTTTTCAAAAAAAATGAAGGAAAGCCAAGCGCTTGTATTGCCTTCTGGTTTGAAAATAATACACCTGAATAAGGGCAATGGCAAACGTGTTCGTGAGGGGAATCGTATCCGAGTGCACTACACGGGCTATTATGCACACGGTGCTATTTTTGATAGTTCGCTTTCCCGCAGTGAAACTTTTAATTTTGTCGTAGGTGTAGATCGTGTCATCGAGGGGTGGACATTAGGGGTTCAGCAACTTGAAGAGGGTGGAAGTGCCCGACTTTTTATTCCCTATTCGCTTGCCTATGGAGCCAAGGGGTTTGGAATGATTCCTCCAAAAGCAAGTTTGGTTTTTGATATAGAAATTATAAAAATAGAAGATTGATGTTCGAAACTTTGTTGAAATTTGACAAAAATATGTTGGTGTTTTTGAATGGGTTGGGCTCAGAACAATGGGATTCCTTTTGGCTGTACGCAACGAAACAATTCAATTGGGTTCCCTTGTTTGTGGTGGTGCTTTTTTTGTTATTGCGGTATTTAGGTTGGAAAAAATGGCTTTTTCTTCTTTTTTTTACCGCGCTGTTGATTGCGTTTTCTGATCAATTCACCAACATGATTCGCGTGATTTTCAAACGCTTGCGACCGATCAACGACCCCTTAGTCGTCGAGCATTTGCGCGTTTTTATTCGACCTCAGAGCTACAGTTTTACTTCTGGGCATGCAACCACATCTACAGCGGTGGCTGTCTTTGTCATTTTGTTGCTGCGAAACCATTTCAAATACATCAAATTCTTTGTGTTGTTTCCCTTGGTTTTTGCCTACAGTAGGTTGTATTTGGGCGTTCATTATCCGATAGATATTCTTGCAGGTGCAGCTGTTGGTATGAGCATTGGCTATGGTGCATATAAATTGTTTCGATGGTTTGAATTTCGATATTTTGACAAGGTTTTGTAAGAAAAATTAAAAAAAAAGCTCAAATGGAAACTTCCATTTGAGCTTTTTTTTGGCCATTTTTTGCGATGTGCAAACAAAGGAACTCATTTACAATACATCAAATGTCTTCAAAATTCACATCTGTAAATGAAGTTGTTTTTGTGTTTTCGTCACTGCCTGTTTGGATTTCTTCTTTTTTGAAATCTTTTTGATGGCGGTCACTGATCACTTCCAATCCTTTTTCTTTTAAGATGTAATCCGTGGCTGCGGCCAACATTTCGTTGAACTCTTTGAAATCTTCTTTGTAAAGATAAATCTTGTGTTTTTGGTAATGGAAGGATCCATCATCATGGGTAAATTTTTTACTCTCAGTAACAGTGAGGTAGTAGTCACCAGCTTTGGTGGCTCTTACATCAAAAAAATAAGTTCTTCTTCCTGCTCTCAATATTTGTGAAAATATCTCTTCTTGTTCCGTGTGCTCTTTCATGTCTTTTTTTTAACGGTTAAATTTCAAAAATAAATGGAGGATACACAAATCTATAAAATAATTTTCTTTTATGTTGATATATCAATGCTCTTTTTCTAAAAGTTGCTGATTGTAAAATTCTTGATAATAGCCAGGTTCTCGAACCAATTTTTCATGAATGCCCTCTTGTACGATTTGTCCTTGATCCAAAACAATAATTTTATCCGCGTATTTTACTGAAGAAATACGGTGACTTACAATAAAAGTAGTTTTGTTGGCAGAGATTGTTTTTAAATTCATTAGAATTGCCTCTTCAGTTTCGGTGTCTACTGCGGACAAGCAGTCGTCAAAAATCAAAATATCGGGGTCTTTGATCAAAGCCCTGGCGATGGATATACGTTGTTTTTGTCCACCAGAAACAGTCAATCCCCTTTCTCCTAAAATTGTTTTGTACCGTTTTTTAAAGCGCTCAATGTTTTCGTGGATGGCCGCATTTTTTGCTGCGTTTTCTATGCGTATTTGGTCGGCTTCCTCTGCGCCAAATCGGATGTTGTTTTCAATGCTGTCAGAAAACAAAAAAGGATCTTGGGGAACAAAACCGATGTGTTTTCTCAAGAGGTGGGTGTCCATTTTTTTGAGGTTGACCCCGTCGATACTTACTGTTCCACTCGTCGGATCGTATAACCGAGCAATCAAATTTAAAATGGATGATTTGCCCCCTCCGGTTTTTCCTAGGATGGCTATAGTTTCTCCTTTTTCAACCGTAAAACTGATGTTGTTTAATGCGGTGATGTCCGTGTCGTCATAGGTCAAACTCACATTTTCAAAAGTGACTTTTCCACCAAGGGCATCCGGTAAAAAATCACCACTGACGATCTCGGGTTGTTGTTGTAAGAATTCGTTGATTCTCTTTTGGGATGCTTCTGCTTGTTGTATGGTAGAAGTGACCCAGCCTACAACTGCGACAGGCCAAGTAAGCATGTTTACATACATGATGAATTCTGCGATGGTCCCAATGCTGATGATTCCATGGATGTATTGCATGCCTCCAATGTATAAGACCGTCAGGTTGCTGATTCCAATCAACAAAATCATCAAGGGAAAAAACAAGGCTTGCGCTTTGAACAAATGAATGTTTTTTTCTTTGCTTTTTTCTGCCAAAGTATTGAAATCTTCGATGGTGCTGTTTTCTATCGTGTAGGATTTGATCACGTTGATGCCAGAAAACACTTCTTGACCGAAGGTGGTGAGTTTGGACAAGTATTCTTGTACAATGGTACTGCGCTTGTTGATGACCTTGCTCAATACAAAAATGGACAACGATAACAATGGAAAGGGAAGCAAGGTGTAAAAGGTCAGGGTGGTGTCTATTTTTAACATTTTAAAGACAGCCACTGAGAAAAGCACCAACATATTGATTGTGTACATGACAGCAGGGCCAAAGTACATGCGTACTTTTCCGACATCTTCACTGATGCGATTCATCAAATCTCCCGTTCTGTTTTTTTTGTAAAAATTGACTGACAAACGTTCGTATTGTTTGAAAATTTCGTTTTTCAAATCAAACTCTATGAGTCTTGAGGTGACAATGATGGTTTGTCGCATTAAAAAAGTAAAAAAACCAGAGAGGATGGCCAAACCCACAATCAAAGCAATGTTGTAAAGCAGTTCGTCTTTGACATAAGCCAAGTCAGTGACAATTCCAGTGCGGTACTCGTCAGCGATGTTGATGGAGTTTTTTACAATTTCAGGGACCTTGACAGCCAAGTACCGAGAGAGTATGGAGATGATAATACCTGCCAACAGGCGATATTTGTATTTGTAAAAATATTTATGAACGTATCTTAAAGCCTTCATGCAATAGGTGTCAATCGAAATAATAAGAAAGCACGAAGATACAAGATTCTTAGAGATTACACAGCTATTGAAGTGGATTTGTAAATGTAAAAAGGATGCTGTCAAAGGGGAAGCAAACCAAAAATAAATAGTACTTTTGCCCCGTATTCGTCAAACGTATTTTTAAGTTCTTTCAAAAATGATCAACAGAAGACATATCCGTGTAAAAGTAATGCAGTCTGTATACGCAATGCTGACCTCCAAAAGTGACCAATTGGACAAAGAGGAGAAATTTTTAAAGAATAGCATTGAAAAAATGTTCGATTTGTACATTTTAATGTTGGACGTTTTGCCCAGAGTCAAAGCCTTGGCGGTTCAAAAGATGGAGATTTCCAAAAAAAAGCATTTCCCTTCTGAAGAGGACTTGAATCCCAATACCAAATTCATTGACAACCCTGTTTTTTCCTGGTTGGAAAACAGTATTTCTTTTCAAACTTACAAAGAAGAAAACCAGTTGGACAATTGGCATATTGAAGAAAAATACATGCAGCTAATTTTTGAAAACCTTGAAAATAGCGAACTTTACAAAACCTACATGGCAGACAAAACGACCTCTTTTAAAAAAGATGTTCAATTTGTGGTCTCCTTTTATTCCGAGTTTGTTGCTCCTGACGAAAAATTGGCAGCTTACTTTGAAGACCTTCACATCAGCTGGGTAGATGACATCCCTTTTGTAAACACTTGGATTGTCAAAACGCTTGAAAACGCTAAGAGTAAAAAACCCTTTGTTTTGAATGCGATATACAAAGACGAAGACGACCGGAAATTCGCAATTGATTTGTTTCACAAAGTGGTGTTGAACCACCCGACCTACGAAAAAGAGATTGCAAACAAGACCCCCAATTGGGAATCGGACAGAATTGCAGATTTGGACATGATTTTAATCAAGATGGGCATTTGCGAATTTATTTCTTTTCCTTCCATTCCGACCAAAGCCACCATCAATGAATACATCGAATTGGCAAAAGAGTACTCCACAGAGAAATCGAGTTATTTTGTAAACGGTGTGTTGGATAAAGTGTGCAAAGACCTCGAAAAGTCAGAACGGTTGAACAAAGTGGGCAGGGGTAGAATGTAATTTCAAAGCTGCTCATTTACCATTGTTTTTTTTCTTTTTTTATGAGCGACAATTATTAGAGGCTGTAAGGCGTTAAATCAACAATATTTAATACATTTACGCAAATTTAATTCAGATGATACAAAGAGTTTTGCTTTTGGGAGTTTGTTTGTTTTTTACAATCTCATGCAAAGAAACAGCGGCTTCTAAAGTCAAAGTTGAAAACATAAAACAGGCTAAAAAAAGGGATTTAATCCTTGCGGATTTCCCAATCGCTTCTTTTGACAAAGTCACCTATGATTTTGGTTCCATACGTTATGATGAGCTTGTAGAAACTACGTTTGTGGTGACCAATACAGGGAAAGCAGATTTGATCATCAGCAATGCAAAAGCATCTTGTGGATGCACCGTTCCTACCTGGCCCAAAGAGCCCATCAAGGTTGGGGAGTCTGCTAAAATAGAAGTAAAATTCAACCCAAAAGGCAAAAAGAACAAACAGTCCAAATCCATTACATTGACAACCAATACAGCAAATGGAGAAGAAGTTTTAAGAATAAAAGGGTTTATCAACCCAAAACCAGAATACTAATTTTTTAAAAAATAAATATGTACAATACAATCGCACTGCAAGCTGGTCAATTTGACATCAAAAGTTTAATGCCTTTCGCATTGATGTTTATCGTTCTTTATTTGTTTATGATTCGTCCACAGGTCAAGAAGCAAAAAAACGAACGCAAATTTCAAAGTGAAATCAAAAAAGGATCGAAAGTAATTACCACTAGTGGAATTCATGGAAAGATTGCCGAAATAAACGATACTGACAATACAGTAGTCGTCGAGACAGGAGCAGGGAAAATTAAATTTGAAAAGAGCTCCTTGTCTATGGAACTCAGCAAAAAATACATGTCATAAACAGATATGACAAATTGTTTTTAGAAAAAAAGTGAGCATTTGCTCACTTTTTTTGATTGCCCACGATTTCAAACACTTTTCGAAAGCAAGAAACCATGCCAAACACTGTCAAACAATTTTTGTATTTTTAGCTAAAATAATTTCAATGAAAATTCCTGTAAGAACGAAGTTTAACGAAAGAAAAGCCAACAAGAAACAACACATCTTGTTGCTTTTTTTGTCGTTTTCTTTTCTCTTTTGGGTGTTGACAAACTTGTCAAAAGAGTATACAACTGTGATGAGCTACAAAGTTTTGTATGTCAACTTGCCAGCATCCAAAACGTTTCAAAACAGCCCAGAGACTGATTTGGACTTGCGTATTAATGGAACGGGTTTTAAATTGTTTTCGGAAAATTTGTTTAGGAAACCCCTTTATATAGACATGCAAAAAGTTGCTTTCAAGCAAGGTTTCGATTACTACCTATTGCCCAATGCGCAAAAACTAAAATTACAAGAGCAGCTCCGCAAAGGACTTTTGATAGAACAGCTCCTCAAAGACACCCTTTATTTTGAATTGGGGCAGAACAAACAAAAAAAAGTTCCTGTTCAAGCAAACTTAAATCTTCGTTTCAAATCGGGGTACAACAGCTCAGAGAATTTTAAAATACAACCCGATTCCATTCGAGTTACAGGACCAGAAATTCAAATCAATCAAATTGACTTTTTGACCCTAGACAATTTGGATTTGAAAGAAGTTTTTGAAGATGTCTCCTACGAAGTCGCCTTGCAACTTCCCGAAAATTTAGACAAGATTGCCTATTCCCACAAATCAGTCAAAGTAGTAGGGAAGGTAGAGAAATTTACAGAAGGGAGTTTTGAAATACCTTTTGAAATCGATGGATTGCCCAAAGGTGCAAACGTGACAACTTATCCAAAGACAGTGCAGGTAATTTTTCAAGTGGGCCTTTCAAATTACAATAAAATTGCAGCCGAAGACTTTGAGGTGCGCTGTAATTATACTGTGTCTAAAGAAAAAAAATACAACTACCTCAGCCCCAAACTGGTCAAAAAACCGAGTTGGGTAAAAACCGTTAAACTGATTCCAGATCACATCGAATATTTGATTCAACAATGAGAGTAATAGGACTTACAGGAGGAATCGGGAGTGGGAAATCTACCGTTTTGTACATGTTTCAAGATTTGGGTGCGGCCGTCTATATGACAGACAAAGTTGCGAAAAGAATTCTTGAAACTTCTGAAAAAGTACGTGCCGAAATTATCAGTTTGTTGGGAGATAGTGCCTATACCAAAACACTCCCCAATCGGAAGTTTATTGCAGACATTGTCTTTTACAACCCTTCCAAATTAAAAGCGTTAAACGCAATTGTTCACCCTGAAGTTGTAAAAGATTTTAAGGTTTTTTTACAAAGTCAAAATGCGCCCTATGTCATTTATGAAAGCGCACTGCTTTTTGAAAAAGGCGGCAAAAAATATTGTGATGAAGTGGTGCTGGTCACCGCACCAACAGCACTGAAAATAGAACGAATTCAAAAGCGTGACCAAGCTTCAGAGGATGAAATTTTGGCTCGGATGAACAATCAAATGACGGATTCCGAAAAAATCCCACTCGCAGATCATGTGCTTGAAAACACAACGCTTGAAAGTTTGCAAAAACAAGTGATGTCACTCCACCAATTGTTTGTCAAAGCCCCTTGAGAAGACTTTTTCATCGCTTTATGGGCAAGTATTGGAACGTTTCCTAAGAATTCGTTAAATCGCTTGTGTTGTGAAGAAATGTCCTCGTAAAACATGCGAGGGATTTGTCAAAAAGACTATTTTTGAAATATGGGAAAAAAAATGTTCGCACTCATCATTTTTCTGATGAGTATTTCTCTTATCGGAATCATTACGGTTCAAGTTTTTTGGATTGGAAATGCCATCGACATTCGTGAAAAACAATTCTCGAATGATGTGCAGTTTGTTTTAAACAAAACAAATGAAATGATTTACAAACGTGATTTTGTAGATTTTACAGCCCAGTTTATGGATTTTTTCAAAACAAGAAAATTTGCCAAACAAGCTGATTTTACAAAGTTTGTATACGAACAAATCAATACGAGTACCAACGAGTCCTTTCGATTTTCCTCCAGTGGTGTTTATGAAACCAATTATTACAAGGGTTTGAGCGATTTTTTTAAAAATGATTCCATCTTAATTGCCACCCTGCAAAGCAAAAACGAAGTTTTCAAAGTAAAAAAATCAACCAACAACAAAGAGTTGTCAAAAATAGATGTGGCACAGCGTTTCACGTTTTTTAACAATTTGACAGAAATTGAAAAGTTGAGTTTGGAAAATGCCTACCACAACAAATCGGAGCCCATTGAAAAACGTCTTTCGAACGAAATCGTAGCGGAGGTACTCGGCCGCGAATTGCTCAATTCAGGCATCGACCTTGATTTTGAATTTTGCGTGTTTGTGGACCAGTCACCTACGAGCATACAAACATCCAGTTTTCAGGATTACAGCGGAAAGCGATACAAGACCTCTTTGTTTGCAAAAGACACCGACTCAAAAAATTACGAACTCTTTGTGACCTTTCCTCAAAAAAAATATTTGCTAGCAGACCTCCGGCCGATGTTGCTCTTGTCTGTCTTTTTTACAGGGATCATTATTCTAGCATTTGCCAGCTCCCTCTACCAATTGATCAAGCAAAAGAAAATAGCTGCCATCAAAACCGACTTTATCAACAACATGACGCACGAGTTTAAAACTCCGATTGCGACCATCAATCTCGCATTAGATGCCATCAAAAACCCACTGGTCATTCAAGACCGACAAAAGGTGATGAAATATGTGGGCATGATCAAAGACGAAAACAAACGCATGAATGCACAGGTTGAGAATGTACTGCGCATCTCTAAACTAGAGAAAAACCAATTTGAAGTGGAAAAATCTACATTGGACTTGTCAGCAATCCTTCAAAATGCCATGTCACATGTAGATCTGCTCTTGAAAGACAAACACGGAGAAATGCGGTTTCACCCGGATGAAAAAAACTGTTTGATTTCAGGAAACGAAAATCACCTCACCAATGCCTTTGTAAATATTCTAGAAAATGCCATCAAATATTCAATAGATTCGCCAAAAATTGATATTTTTATAAAAGGGACAACAAGTTTGATCAGCGTACAAATCAAAGATTGTGGAATTGGAATGAGCAAAACCAGTCAAAGACAAGTTTTTGATAAGTTTTACAGAGAACAAGTAGGGAACATACACAACATTAAGGGGCATGGTTTGGGCTTGTCCTACGTAAAAGAAATTGTTAAATTACATCAAGGTACGGTTTTTGTTAAGAGTGAAAAGGGCAAAGGAAGTGTTTTTACGATCCAATTCCCAAGAATTGCCTAACCTTAAAAAATAAATGCGATGCGTAAAAAACGAATATTATTGGTAGAGGACGATCCGAATTTTGGGATTGTTCTAAAAGATTATTTGTCATTGAGTAATTATTTAGTGACCTTAGCAAAGGATGGAGTTGAAGGATTGATTGTGTTTAAGAACAATGATTTTGACTTGTGTATTTTAGATGTAATGATGCCCCGTAAAGACGGCTTTACACTTGCTCAAGACATCCGAAAATCCAACAAAGAAATTCCCATTGTCTTTTTGACCGCCAAAACGATGAAAGAAGATATTTTAAGAGGTTACCAAGTCGGTGCGGATGATTATTTGAACAAGCCCTTTGATTCTGAAGTTTTGTTGCACAAGATAAACGCCATGATGCTTCGTAAAGTAAAGGAAAACGATGCGGAAGAAGAATTGTTTGAATTTAAAATCGGAGGTTTTCATTTGAATTCAAAACTGAGGCAATTGTCCTATGAAAAAGAAGAACCTATCAAATTGTCTCCCAAGGAAAACAAACTGCTGAAACTCTTATCAATTTATAAAAATGATTTGATGCCTCGAGAATTGGCACTCACTAAAATCTGGCGTGATGACAATTATTTTACCTCTCGAAGTATGGACGTTTACATCGCCAAATTGAGAAAATACCTAAAAAAAGACCCCAAAGTAGAAATCATCAACATTCACGGAGAAGGATTTCGATTGTTGATCAAAGGATAATTTTTGCACCACCCTTGCTGGGACCAAATAAAACATATGAAAGAAGAACTCGTTGTGTTAGTAGATCAAAAAAATCAAAAAATAGGGTTGATGCCCAAAATGGAGGCACACGAGAAAGCCTGTCTGCACAGGGCCTTTTCTGTTTTTGTGATGAACGATCAAGGGGAATTGCTTTTGCAACAACGCGCAGCAAGCAAATACCATTCGCCACTGCTCTGGGCCAATACTTGTTGCAGTCACCAACGTGATGGAGAGTCGAATTTGGCCGCTGGAAAGAGACGTTTAAAAGAGGAAATGGGTTTTGAAACCGACCTCAAAGAAGTGTTTTCATTTGTGTACAAGGCACCATTTGACAATGGACTGACCGAGCACGAGCTCGATCATGTCATGTTGGGTTCCTACAACAACGCGCCGATCATCAACAAAGAAGAGGTCGAAAGCTACAAATGGATGACCCCAAGTGCAGTAAAAGCAGACATGCGTAAGCAACCCGAAATTTACACCGCGTGGTTTAAAATTATATTTGAAAAATTTTATGAATTCATTCGATGAAAAAAATAAAATACAAATTTCTGGTGGCCTTTTTATTCAGTGTATTTGCTACGCTGGTAAAACTTTTGTTGCAAGATGCCGATAGTCCTGTCGAAATGCTTTTTAACTCCCAATCGTTTTGGACCAGTTTTTTGCTTTTTTTGGCCATAGGTTATGTGCTTTTGGGAAATGTATTGTGGGCAGCAGCTCATAAAAAAACTAATTATTAAGAGAGAAAGTACAATGAAAGTTACGGTTCATAGAAAAGCCCATTTCAACGCTGCACATCGCTTGTTCAACAGCGCTTGGAGTGATGCTAAAAACGCCGAAGTTTTTGGCAAGTGCAGCAACCCTAATTTTCACGGACACAATTACGAATTGATTGTGAGCGTGTCGGGACCTATCAATCCACAAACCGGTTATGTCATTGACATGAAGCTTCTAAAAGA
>DLQL01000079.1 GCA_002477565.1 Flavobacteriaceae bacterium UBA7433 | reverse complement strand
GGGCATTTGTACATCTTGGAAACGCCCCTGTTCCGTGTGCGAAACAAAAAAGAAACAATCTATTGCTATTCTGATGAAGAGCGCCAAAAAGCACTTAAAAAGCTCAGCGGAAAACCAGAGATTACACGTTTTAAAGGGCTTGGTGAAATCTCTCCCAATGAGTTTGTCCATTTTATCGGGGACAACATTCGTTTGGATCCGGTCCTGTTGGACAAGGAAATGTCCATAGAAAAACTATTGGAATTTTATATGGGGAAAAACACTCCAGACCGTCAGAAATTTATCATTGAAAATTTAAAAGTAGAATTGGATGCCGTGGATTGACCCTTCACTTCATTCACACGAACAAGAAAGTCCGTACACCGAAAATAAAATTTGTGAAAACGCAGTTTTAAAGACAGGCAAGCAGCACACATAAAGTGTGACTTTAGAAACTGTAGATACCCATTAGCACCATGCAAGAAGAAATCGATTCAGAAGCAAACGAGATTGAAGAAAATCAAACAGGTGAGACCCTGACCAAAGTAACGGGCATGTACAAGGAATGGTTCTTGGATTATGCCTCCTATGTCATTTTAGAAAGAGCCGTTCCCGCTTTGGACGACGGTTTCAAGCCTGTTCAACGCCGGATCATGCAATCCATGAAGGATTTGGACGATGGGCGCTACAACAAAGTTGCCAACTTGGTTGGACATACGATGCAGTACCATCCCCATGGAGATGCTTCCATTGCAGATGCGATGGTACAACTAGGCCAAAAGGAATTGTTGATTGACATGCAAGGGAACTGGGGTAATATCCTAACTGGAGACCGGGCAGCAGCCTCCCGATACATTGAGGCACGTCTTTCCAAATTTGCTTCTGAGGTGATTTTCAACCCCAAAACAACCCATTGGCAAGCTTCCTATGATGGCAGGCGCAAAGAACCCATTCACTTGCCCGTAAAATTCCCTTTGCTATTGGCACAGGGAGCAGAAGGGATCGCCGTAGGGCTTTCGACCAAAGTATTGCCTCACAATTTCATAGAATTGATTGAAGCCTCCGTGAAATACCTCAAAGGACGCAGCTTTAAAATTGTCCCCGATTTTCTTACGGGAGGGATTGCAGATTTCACCAATTACAACGATGGTAAGCGAGGCGGAAAAGTTCGTGTACGTGCTCGAATCAACCAATTGGACAAGAAAACCTTGGTCATCAACGAGATTCCCTATGGTACGACCACTTCGTCTTTGATCGATTCCATCCTAAAAGCGAACGACAAAGGAAAAATAAAAATCAAAAAGATTGAAGACAATACAGCTGCTGAAGTAGAAATCCGCATCCACCTACCGCCAAATGTATCTCCGGATACGACCATTGATGCTTTGTATGCATTTACGAACTGCGAGAGCTCGATTTCGCCATTGAGTTGCATTATTGAAAAACACAAGCCTATTTTTATAGGTGTCTCTGAGCTGCTGAAAATTTCCACAGACCATACCGTTCACTTGTTAAAGCGGGAATTGGAAATTCAGCTTTCTGAATTGCAGGAGCAGTGGCATTTTGCTTCTTTGGAACGGATTTTTATTGAAAATAGAATATACCGTGATATTGAGGAAGAAGAAACGTGGGAAGGTGTTCTTAAAGCGATTGACATTGGATTGGCGCCTTTTGCAAAAAACCTCAAACGCAATGTGACCGAGGAAGATATTGTGCGTTTGACAGAAATTCGCATCAAAAGAATCTCAAAGTTTGATTCGGACAAAGCCCTGAAAATGCTTGAAGCTTTGGAAGGAAAAATTGCGGAGGTTCAAAACCACCTTGATCATTTGATCGATTACAGCATCGCCTATTTCCAGAAGTTAAAGAGCAACTATGGCAAAGACAGAGAACGCAAGACAGAAATTCGAATTTTTGATGATATTGTGGCCACCAAAGTCGTCATGCGAAACACCAAACTTTACGTAAATAAAGAAGAAGGTTTTGTCGGAACCTCACTAAAACGGGATACTTATGTAACGGATTGTGCCGATATAGACGATGTCATTGTTTTTAGAAAAGACGGCAGCCTCTTGGTGACCAAGGTTGCTTCCAAAACTTTTGTAGGGAAAGACATCATCCATATTGCAATTTTTAAAAAAGGAGACAAACGCACTGTGTACAACATGATGTATCGCGACGGAAAATCGGGTCCGAGTTATATGAAACGCTTTACAGTGACCGGAGTCACACGTGACAAAGAGTACGTGTTGACAGCTGGAAATAAAGGTTCCACGGTTCATTATTTCACGGCCAATCCAAACGGAGAAGCAGAAGTGGTTACTGTAAACCTAAGAGCTGTAGGGAGTGTCAAAAAATTAAAATGGGACATAGATTTTTCCAATTTGTTGATCAAAGGACGGGGTTCCAAGGGCAACTTGGTGAGTAAATTCCCCATCAAAAAGATCGAATTCAAATCTGCGGGCGTCTCTACCCTAAAACCTCGAAAAATATGGTTTGACGATGCTGTTCAGCGTTTGAATGTGGACCAAAGAGGGGAATTACTGGGGGAGTTTACTGCTGAAGACATGTTGTTGGTCGCTACCCAGTCAGGAACGATTAAAACCATGACACCTGCTTTGAATTGTCATTTTGAAGACGACATGATTTTGTTGGAAAAATGGGATCCGATAAAGCCCATTTCTGCAATTTATTTTGAAGGAGAAAAAGCAAAGTATTACATAAAACGCTTTGTCATTGATGCTCCAGAAAAGGAAGAACGTTTTATTTCGGAACACCCAAAATCCCAGTTGCAAATTGTCGTTTCAGATTACCGTCCTAATGTAGAAGTAGTTTTTTCCAAACGAAGCTTGGAAAATAAGGTCTTGGATTTGGAAGAGTTCATCGCTGTAAAAGGAATCAAGGCGATTGGAAATCAATTCACTGAGGAAAAAATCAAACAAGTGAATCTTTTGGAACCCCATCCCTATACACCCCCGGTGTTGGAGGCGATTGAAGTGGAGGAAGAGAATTTTTTAGACAAAGAGGATCCCCAAACAGCCTTGTTTTAATCGATTGCTAGCAACGATAAAAGGAAAGGAACGCTCAATTTTATAAAGAAAGGTCTGGGTTTTTGTTTGCTTTTGAATCCCTATTCAATAAAAAACCAATGCGATCCTGTAAATACGTGTTTTATGTGCCCTGTCGATATTCAATTTGTTGTTAAAAAATTTGAGGATTTTACTTTGCACGAACTTTACGCGGTTCTCAGACTGCGTTCCGAAGTGTTTGTCCTGGAACAAACATCTGTCTACCAAGACATAGATGCCAAAGATCAAAAAGCACTGCATATTCTCGGCTTAAAAGATCATGAACTCGTTGCCTATTCTCGGATTTTCAACCGAGGGGACTATTTTATGGAGGCGAGTATTGGAAGAGTAGTTGTGGCTAAAAAAGAACGAAAACAAGTGTATGGCCACGCCTTGGTGAATTTTTCAATTGCTGCAATTGAAAAGCATTTCAACAGCAGAACCGTTGAAATATCTGCGCAATTGTATTTGCAAAAATTTTACCAGTCTCATGGTTTTGCCGTTAAAGGAACTTCTTACTTGGAAGATGGCATTCCACACATCGGGATGCTTAAAAGTTGAGAAAACCTTCCTGAAGTGCCAGCGATTTTATTTTTTTGTATGGTTGTTGATGACGGATTTTCTACCAATGGTTTTGGTAATCACATCTTTTTCTAGGTTCCATCCCCGCGCAGGCGAGTATTCCCTTCCGTAAAAGATGATTTGCAAATGCAGCTTGTTCCAAGTTTCTTCGGGAAAGAGGCGTTTGGCATCTCTTTCGGTTTGCACCACATTTTTGCCGTTGGAGAGGTTCCATCGATACATCAGCCTGTGTATGTGTGTGTCCACTGCAAAGGCAGGGATGTCAAAAGCCTGGCTCATCACCACACTTGCTGTTTTGTGTCCTACGGCTGGCAAAGCTTCCAAAGCATCAAAATCTGCAGGGACTTTGCCTCCATGTTTTTCAAGAATAATTTTTGACAAGCCATGAATTCCTTTGGCTTTCATGGGTGAAAGGCCCACTGGCCTTATAATGGCTTGAATGTCTTCCACAGTCAATTTCACCATGTCGTTTGGGTTGTCGGCTTTGGCAAAGAGTAGTGGTGTGATGGTGTTTACACGCGCATCGGTACTTTGGGCAGATAGCAACACGGCAATCAATAACGTATATGGATCTTTGTGGTCTAACGGAATTGGCGTTTCAGGATATAATTTTTCCAGCGTATCGATGACAAATTGCACTTTTTCTCGCTTGTTCATTCGGACAGGTTTAGGAGCTTAAAAATACGACTATTTTTGTGTTTCACGTGGTTGAAATTCTAAAAGCGTTTTTCTTTTTTTTAAAATTTCCTTCAAACAGTTTCAATTGTAGAATTTACTCTTTAACTTTCCTTTTTTTTAAATTTTACAATATGACTACTTTACAAAACGGAGACAAAGCTCCAAATTTTAGTGCCTTGGACAACAAAGGGAATACGGTTTCTCTTATGGATTTTCAAGGAAAAAAGCTCGTCTTGTTTTTCTACCCCAAAGCCAATACACCTGGCTGTACGATGGAAGCTTGTGACTTGAGAGACAATTACCAATCCTTTTTGGCCAAAGGGTATGCTGTTTTGGGAGCCAGTGCGGACAGTGCCAAAAAACAACAAAACTGGATTGACAAACACGAATTGCCTTTTCCATTATTGGCAGACGAAGACAAAAGTGTGATTCAGGCTTTTGGTGTGTGGGGCCCTAAAAAGTTTATGGGACGAGAATACGAAGGCATTCACAGAACCACCTTTGTCATTGACGAACAAGGAGTCATTGAAAATGTCATTCGCAAGGTGAAAACCAAAGAACACAGTTCACAGATTTTTTCTGAGTAAGTTTTTGCCCGTTTTATTTTTGAGGAATGCAAGGATGATTTTGCTGTGTGCTCACACAGTGAAGTCATTTTTTTTGGAAGCAGGTGAGGGGAGACACATGTCTAAAAACGCATTTGCAATTTTGCACTCAAAACGCGGCTGCTCATAAAGTTGGGGACCCCATAAGTTTGTTTGGTATAGACATCTCTTACCCAGGTATTGGTATTGCTGTTTCGAATGTCGAAAATATTGAAAATCTCCAGTCCCAGATCCAATTCTTGGAATTGGCTTAAAAAGCCGGTTTTGTACGTTTTTTTATTTCCTACAAAGACGTATGAAAAGCCAACATCAGCTCTTTTGTATCCGGGCAACCTTCCCTGATACGCATAAGGATCGTTGTAAGAGGGGCTTCCCCCTGGCAATCCAGAGTTGTAGACGAGGTTGAGGTACACTTTTAAATCCGGCATGCTCGGCACGTAATCTTGGAATAAAATCCCGAGTTTGAAACGTTGGTCTGTAGGTCTTGCAATGTCGCCTTGACCTTGGATGTTTTCAGTGGTTTTTAACAGGCCCATACTCACCCAGCTCTCATTTCCAGGGACAAATTCCCCGTTTAGTCGAAGGTCTATTCCAACTGCTGATGCGGTGGCATTGTTGTCTGCTCGGTAGCGGACCCGCACGTTGTCTACGGTATAGGTGTTTACATCATTTAAGGTTTTTGAATAGATTTCTGTGGTCATTTTAAAAGGACGATTCCACATTTGAAAACTGTAGTCGTTGGCCAATACGAGGTGAAAAGATTGTTGGGCTTTGACATCTTTTACGATTTCACCCTCGTAGTTTTTCAACTCTTTGTAGGAAGGGGGTTGGTGGTACAAACCTCCAGAAAAACGAAACAACACATCCTTTTCCCAATTGGGTTTGATGCTGATTTGGCCTCGAGGACTCAATGTGCTTTGGGTTTTTGAAGTCACAGCCCCTGATGTTACGTTCCAAAATTGAGTTCGGATTCCAAAATTGGTCCATACTTCGTGTGTTCTCCATTCCGATTTTTTGCTCCATTGTAGGAAGCCGCTAAAGCGTTGTATGTTCACGTTGTTGTTGCCACGTATGGATTGGTACGGCTCAATCGGTCCTGTAAAGGGTTGGGCGGGTTGGTTTTTTGAGATACCAGAGTTCAAAGGTCTGATGGAGAACCCTGTAGAGTCAATCAACTCCCATTCATTGATGCTTTCAAGAATGTTTTCTCTTTGCAATTTCATTCCCAATTCGTAACGGACATCTCCTTCTTTGGATGCAATTCTGAGTTGGATGTTTTGGATCAAAGCGTCCAATTCGTTTCGAGAGTGGGTTATTTGCCCTCCAATTCCTTCGCTGAATTCTGTTTCTCCAAAATTTGGAGAGTCTTCATCGGTATTTGTTTTGTTCAAAGAATACGCACCGATGATGTCAAAAAACTCTTCCTCTTGCGTATTGTAGGCGGAGGTAGTTAGTGAAAGAGATAGATTTTCAGAATGTTTGTAGGTGGCATTGATGGCTCCAAAAAGGGTGTTGAATTTGTCGTTTTCATTTCCTTGGTAAAAGACTACCAGTTCGATGGGCTGGTCCAGTGTGCCAAACTGTGTTCTTCGTGACAAGGGTTTGTAATTGTAATTGTTGCTCGAGAAATTTCCCAAAAAGTCAAGGTTCAGTTTGTTGGAAACTTTGTAGGATACAAAAGTTTGAAAATCCACAAACATCGGCTTGTAGTTGGTTTCAGTATCTTTTGTATTGACCAATAAATGATTGTTTCGGTAGCGAAAGCTCGAAATCGCAGAAAGCCTTTTCTTTAGAAAGCGCCCCTCAAATGTAGCACTTCCTCCCATCAGATTTAGGTTGATATTTGTTTGTGTTTTTTTTGGTTTTCGATAACTGATGTCCAAAACAGAGGAAAGTTTGTCGCCGTATTTTGCTTGAAATCCGCCTGCAGAAAAATCGATATTTTGGATCATTTCGGGATTGACAAAACTCAAGCCTTCCTGTTGTCCTGAGCGAACCAGAAATGGCCTGTAAATTTCAATGCCATTTACATAGACAAGATTTTCGTCAAAATTCCCTCCTCTTACATTGTATTGAGTGCTCAATTCGTTGTTGTTGTTGACACCTGCAAAAGTCATTAACAGGTTTTCTACACTCGGATTGATGCCCGGAATTTTTTTGACAATGGTTTTGTCGATGGACGTAAATCCTTGCACGATTTTTCGCTTGTCTTGTATGGTTACCTCGTCAATTTCTTCTGTTTTGAACGTGAGTGTAGGTGAATAACGAAAGGTCTTTTTTTGGGGAATTTTTACACGTTTGTACAAGGTGTTGTGAGCGATGTGTTTGAATTCAAGGACCAGTTCTTTTTTGGCGGGAATGCTCAGGAAGTATTCGCCGTTTTTGTCGGTAGTGGTTCCGTTGATGCTGTCAAAGTTTATAGCAACTCCTTCAATTGGGATTCTTTTGCTGTTTTTGACCGTTCCTTTTACAAAAGCTGTTTGCGCCAACAACAATTGGGTTGCAAACAACAAGAGGAACAAAAGAGGCTTTTTAAAAATGAATTTGGATGTCAAACTGTTTATTTAATGCGAAATTCGGATGTAAATGTACGAGTATTTCCTACATTATCGACAGCAAACAGAGTAAAAGTATGTTTGCCTTTTTTTAATTTTTTATCGTGCAAATTATAAGTCAATTTGTTTGTTTTTACATTGCGTTCTAACAAAACCCACTTTTCGTCAATCTCCCCCCTGTAGGTCTTGATTCCTGACAAGGTGTCCTTCAGATAAATGCTAATAAAGTGAAAATCGGTCAAGTTTTGCCCTTTGTAAAAACTACAGTTGGAGATCTCTGGACTTTCTTCGTCGTACGAGAGCGTGTGTTTTCCAAGATTTTTTGTAGAGGTTTTAAAAAGACTGTCAGTTTTGCTTGTTGGGCAATAGCTCGTTTTTCCTTTTTTGTGGATCCGCGAAATGTATCCTTTTTCGCGTTGCTTTTTAGAAAGGCTAGAAACGTCAAAACTCAAGTCGTAACTTTTGTTGAGCGGCACCTCTCGAGTGTGGAGGAAGGCAATGCTGTCTTGAACTCGAAAATCAAAATAAAAATCTTCGTAAAAGGCATTTTGAGGGAATTCAATTTTGATTCCCGAATTTTCAAAAGACTGCGCTTCGTTGTGTTTGATAAAATAATTTGTCTTCAGCTGTTCCTTATTAGGAATGGGTTTCTTTTTAACGCCCACAACAGGAATGGTAAGGGTCGCAGTATTTTGTTCGAAGTCACTGACTTTGATGACTACTTGGTAGTCTAATTTTTCTTTTACTTGGAGCCTGCCTTTTTCTGCGGTTTCTTTGTAAATACTGAGTTTGTTTTCAGGATGTATGTAGGTTTTTTGATATTTTTTTTTGTTTGCAGCGTATTGTGCGAAATCGATCAAGAGGTTGAGGTATTTGGATTCTCCAAATGAAAAGCTTTCCAATTTGTGTTCGTAGGTGGTTTTTCCATTGACTTTCATATTGATTTTGTAAACCCCATTTTTGTTCAAAGATCCGTCCTGGCGGTCGTAGGTGTGAATTCCAAATCCGATGCTTCCATAGCCTTTGACAGGTTCGGCAAGGTAGTTGCCATCTTCAAACTGTTTGAGACTTAGTGGGACGGGGCGGTTGCTGCCGTTTACATGAGCGGAGTCTTGCAAGGCATAGGCTTGAGCTGCCAATATTTTCGGTTTGACAACGTCTTTGGGAAGCAAACCAAAATGCATGGGGTTGATGACCTTTTCTGTTTGACTGTCACGTATTTCGAAGTGCAAGTGTGGGGCAATAAATCCACCCGTACTCCCAGAATAAGCAATGACTTCTTCCTGAGTAACCAGCAGTTCTCCTTTTTTTGGAAACAGTTGAATTTCTGTTTTTTCAAGTTCGTACTGTTTTGCTTTGGTGTAAGCTTCAATTTTTTTGTTGAATTCTTTCAGATGGGCATAGACAGAGGTGAAGCCATTTGGGTGGGTGATGTAAAGGGCTTTTCCATAGCCCCAATGTGAGATTTTTATTCGCGAGACATAGCCTTCTGCGGCGGCAAGAACCTTGAGTCCTTCTCTTTGTTGTGTTTTTAAGTCAATTCCTGAATGAAAGTGGGAAGACCGAAGTTCGCCAAAAGTCCCTGCCAAAATCATGGGGGTATTCAAAGGGTTTCTAAAATAATTTTGCGGGTATTTTTGTTGACTTGACAAAGCAGCGAAGTTCAACAAGAAGAAGTAAATAAGGGCGTTGTTTGTTTTCAAGGCAATTCAATTGATTAGCTAAAATACTAATTTATATCAGGAATTTGGAAGGCTTTTGTTTTTTCCAATTGCACAAGTGAAGATCTTCTAAAAAATGAGATCGCTTAAATTGGGACTTGTATTGCCCAACGTTTGTGAATTCCAAAAAAAACTTCAGCAAAATAAGTGGAAAATGTTGTATTTTAACTTTGGAATGTTAACTTTGTAATGATATAGTTTTGAAATTGAAAACCGAATGGCTGCTATTTTAGAAACGGTTGGCTCTTTAGAGGTCAAATTGAAAAAAGTCCTCGAACGATACCAATTTTTAAAAGAAGAAAACGACATTTTATTGGCCAACATCGACAGGTTGCAACAGCTAACCTCTCAATATGAAGAAGAATTATTGGCAGAACGTGAAAAGTACAAGATGTTAAAGATTGCCAAAACTATAGAAGGTAGTAGAGAAGATCGTAAAGAAACAAAACACAAGATAAATACGTTGGTTCGAGAGATTGACAAATGCATTGTCAAATTGAGCCTTTGAATTCTTTACACAGATGGAAGAATCGATCAAAATCAAAGTAGCAATTGCAGGAAGAACCTATCCGCTGTATGTGGCCAATGCCACTGAGGAAGAGGGGACTAGAAAAGCTGCTGAGAAAATAAACAATTTGATATCCAAATTTGAGCAAAACTACGCAGTAAGCGACAAGCAAGATGTTTTGGCAATGTGCGCATTGCAGTTTGCATCAAAATTGGAAGTGACTTCTATCAATGAAAATGAAAATATACAGACGGCTGAAACAAAATTAAATCAGTTGCATCAGCTTTTAGATGCTTATTTGAACTAGTTTTTCCGTTTATTATTTAATATACTGCCTACATTAATTATTGTTTGATAAACTCAACGCGATTCCATTAAAAAGGATGAGTCATAGTTGTCAAAGCATGCCGGTTTTAGTCGGATCCTTGAGCAACTAGTTAGTCCTAAACTTGTTATTTGGGAGTTTATATAAACCAATTGGTGTAGGTTTTTTTATACACATAAATTAGATACACATGGAAACAATCACAATAAATAGTTTGGCAATAGGTGCTGCAATAGGACTGGTTCTTGGTTTTGTCATCACCAAGATTCTCAACAAAAGCAAAGGTTCGAGTATCGTAAAAGATGCGGAAAGAACTGCTAAAAATCGAGTCAGAGCTGCACACAAAGAAGCCGAGTCAATCAAAAAAGACAAAATACTTCAAGCCAAAGAACGGTTTATCGAACTAAAGTCAGAACACGAAAAAGTAATTCAGAACAGAGAGAAAAAAGTTGTTGACATCGAAAAAAGATTGAGAGAGAAAGAATCTCAATTGGCTTCCGAGTTGGATAAAAACAAAAGGTTGAATAAAAACATAGTCGCCAAAGAAGAGACATACAACCACAAAATTGAAATTTTCGATAAAAAACAATTGGAAGTAGAAAAAATTCACAAAAGACAAGTTGAACAGTTGGAAGTGATGTCCGGACTTTCTGCAGAAGATGCGAAAGAAGAATTGATCAGTTCCTTAAAACAAGAGGCAAAATCAGATGCCATGTCGTATATCCAAGACATCATGGAAGAAGCCAAGCTTACAGCGGAACAAGATGCGCGCAAAGTAATCTTAAACACCATACAACGCGTAGGGGTAGAGCAATCTATCGAAAATTGCGTCTCCGTGTTCAACTTGGAATCGGATGATGTCAAAGGACGAATCATCGGACGGGAAGGTCGTAACATCCGTGCCATTGAGGCGGCTACTGGAGTTGAGATCATTGTTGACGACACCCCGGAAGCAATCATTCTTTCTTGTTTTGACCCGGTCCGAAGAGAAGTTGCGAGGTTGTCTTTGCACAATCTGGTGACTGACGGAAGGATACACCCCGCACGAATCGAAGAAGTTGTCAAGAAAACAGAAAAACAAATCCATCAAGAAATTGTAGAAGTCGGAAAACGCACGGTCATCGATTTGGGCATCCACGGCTTGCATCCAGAACTTATTAAAACAGTGGGTAGAATGAAATTCCGTTCTTCTTATGGACAAAACTTATTGCAGCACTCTCGAGAAGTGGCCAATTTGTGTGCTTTGATGGCTGCTGAAATGGGCTTGAACGCCAAGGTTGCGAAACGCGCAGGACTTTTGCACGATATAGGGAAAGTGCCAGACACAGAATCTGAATTGCCACATGCTTTGTTGGGAATGCAATGGGCAGAAAAATACGGAGAAAAACCGGATGTTTGCAACGCCATTGGAGCCCACCACGACGAGATAGAAATGAAAACTTTGTACGCACCCATTGTACAGGTTTGTGATGCCATTTCAGGCGCAAGACCTGGAGCAAGAAGGCAAGTATTGGACTCCTACATCCAGCGTTTGAAAGATTTGGAAGATTTGGCTTTTGGCTTCAATGGTGTCCAAAAAGCTTATGCCATTCAAGCGGGTCGAGAATTGCGCGTCTTGGTAGAAAGCTCCAAAGTAAACGATGACAAAGCAGCTGAATTGTCATTCAGTATCTCGCAAAAAATTCAAAACGACATGACCTATCCCGGACAGGTAAAAGTGACAGTTATTCGCGAGACGAGAGCTGTGAATGTCGCAAAATAAACTATTTTTTTGGGAGCTGCTTATCACTGCAGCAATCCAACAAAAAGATTTGAAATAAAAAAGCCCGCAACAATCTTGTTGCGGGCTTTTGTTTTAAAGAAATTTCAAAAATTAAATTGTGATCCTTCTCTTCAATCGCTTTTCGTACTTTCTCTTGATTGCCGTAAGGCGTTTCATCAAGTCCATGATCTTGTCGTCATTCGATTTTTTGTAAAATACATTGAGCGCCAGGATCAATTCCTTTGCTTTGAGCGATGCCCAAATTCTTTGATCTCTTGTTTTGTAGCTCGGAACGTTTCTTTCAAATTCCAAGGCTTGTTCGATTGTTTCCATAAGTATTCTTGATTTTAATTGTTATTTTAAATTTTGTACGGTAGGCTTGTTTGGTTCAAATACGTGTTTTTTAGCAGTTCCATTTTGTTGAAAAACAATTTGTTTCCGTGGTAATTTTTGTCACAGGAAACCGATAAAAATTCACCCTGGGCATGCAAGCTAAATATATCAGTTTTGAACACGGACAACTGGTAATAGGGAATCGACCATGCAAGATTTCGAAGCCCTTTGTTGAGATGCACTAAGATTCCGTTTGGCCTCAATTCAATGCTCAAATAATTGATGTCAGAAATGGAGTTTTTGTATTGGTAAAAGCCAGGACTTGTCTTGACAAGAACCATACGCTGGGACCCAATTCCTTTGAGTTGTAGGCGTTTCCAAAAACCGAAGGATTTGCCCAGCAAACCATCAATGACTTCTTCTTTTTCTTTGTTGTTGTAAGTTATGTCTAACATCATATACAACCCAAAAGTATAAAATTTGTTTAACAAAAATAAATAAAAGTTAAACAAAATTAAAAGGACTCCTTTTTTTTGGCATTTGATCATGTGAAAAGAACGGGATATTGGTGTTGATTTTTTGCAAATTTGGTAGGTTCCCCTTTCGAAATGTGTATTTTTGTCGTTTTAGCAAGTACTATGGAAAATGATTTTAAAATGGTGGCTGTCACCATGTTCGGTTTGGAAGAGGTCTTGGCCAAAGAACTAAAAGATTTAGGAGCTCGAGATGTGCTTGTTGGTATTCGCAATGTCAGTTTCAAAGGCGACAAAGGCTTTATGTACAAAGCCAATATCTCTTTGCGGACCGCAATTCGAATTTTAAAGCCCATTCGTAGGTTTCGTGTGCGCAATGAAGATGATTTGTACAACAGCCTTCAAAAAATAAACTGGGAACGCTTTTTGGATGTGGACGGAACTTTTGCAATTGGTTCCGTGGTAAACTCTTCCTTTTTCACCACCAATTCCCATTACATCTCTTTGAAATCAAAAGATGCGATTGCCGACTATTACCGTCACAAATACAGCAAACGTCCCAACATAGACCTCAAATATCCAGCCCTAAAAATACACATCCATATCAAGGACGATTTTTGTACAGTGTCTTTAGACAGTTCAGGAGAATCCCTTCACAAGCGAGGGTATCGAAGCTCTACAAATATTGCGCCCATCAACGAAGTTTTGGCTGCAGGATTGGTCTTGTTGTCAGGATATACAGGAGAACAAAATTTCATCGATCCCATGTGTGGTTCGGGAACCATTTTGATTGAAGCAACGATGATTGCTTGCCGCATCCCTGCCAACATCAACCGCAAGCATTTTGCCTTTGAAAATTGGCCCGATTTTGACGAAGATTTGTTTTTTGTCATTCAAGACGCGCTGCTCAAGAAAATAAGCAGTTCTCATTTTAAAATCATGGGCTTTGACAAAGCTCCTTCCGCCGTTCAAAAGGCAAAGGAAAATATTGAAAATGCCAATTTGTCTGAATTTGTAGGTGTCCACCACATCAATTTTTTCAACTCTCGCAAAGAGGTTTTTGGAGCGACCACGATGCTATTCAATCCTCCTTATGGCGAACGGTTGGAATTGGCAGACTTGGAAGGCTTTTACAAAAACATTGGAGACACATTGAAAAATGGCTATCCAGATTCGACAGTTTGGTTTATCACCTCAGACTTGCAAGCATTGAAACACGTCGGATTGAGAACCTCCAAAAGAATCCCCATGAAGAACGGAGATTTGGATTGTCGCTTTGTGCGTTATGACATGTATGAAGGATCTCGGAAAGCAAAGAAAACCGAATGGGGAACCACGGAAGTATAAGTAACTACTAGGAGCTTCGCCCTTCCTGTTTTCTAGTTGCATCCCCCTCATTGTCAAAGGACCATCCCAGTTGGCAAAGTCATCAGATTCTTCTTATATTTGAATGTTTAACCGCCTGTCCAAAAACCCGAACTCTTTGATTCCTTTCGAGTCCTTTTTCATCAATGTCATTCTTCCCATTCCCTTGCAGCGGTTGTTTACCTATCGCATTACGGAAGCAGAAGCACAGTTTTTGAAAAAAGGCATGCGGGTGGCTGTTCCTTTTGGAAAAAAGAAGATTTACACGGCCTTGGTTTTTGAAATTCACCAAGAGGCTCCCGTGGCTTATGAAGCCAAGCCAATTCATCAAATTTTAGACGACATACCCGTGGTCAATGAGTTGCAATTGCAGCATTGGGAGTGGATTGCATCCTACTACATGTCCTCTTTGGGCGAAGTGTACCGGGCGGCATTGCCTTCTGCTTTTTTGTTGGAAAGCGAAACGATCGTCCTAAAAAATCCAGCTTTCTCCAATCAGGAATTGTTGACGGACGAGGAGTTTTTGGTGTTCGAAGCTTTGCAGCAACAAGCGCAACTTTCTGTTTTGGAAATCCACGGCATCTTGTCTAAAAAAAACGTGTTTCCATTGTTAAACACGTTGATTGGCAAAGAAGCGATCTTTTTAAAAGAAGAAATCTACGAACAGTACAAACCCAAATGGGTCAAATACATACGCCTTAACGAAGGCTACCGAGCAGCCGAAGCCATGCAAAATGTGCTGGAACAAGTGAGCAAGGCCAAAAAACAACACCAAGCCTTGTTGAGCTATTTCTCTTTGGAAGCGCAAACAGGAAAACCCATTCAAGCCAAAACGTTGCAAGAAGTCGCTCAAGTATCTGCGGCCATTCTTAAAAGTTTGGTTGACAAAGGGATTTTAGAATTCTATGAAATACAAACCGACCGCATTCATTTTGACAATGCAACAGAAGGACTCCATTCTTTGAATGCCTTTCAAGAGCGCGCTTTTCAAGAAATCAAATCCGCTTTTCAACAGAAAGCAGTGACGTTGCTTCACGGGGTTACAAGCAGCGGAAAAACAGCAGTCTACGCACATTTGATACAAGAACAATTGGCTTTGGGAAAACAAGTCTTGTTTCTCTTGCCTGAAATTGCCTTGACCACTCAAATCATCCAACGCTTGCAAACCTATTTCGGCGGCAAGATTTCCGTTTTTCATTCCAAGTATTCCATGAACGAACGGGTCGAAGTGTGGAACAATGTCTTGCATGCCAAACCCAAAGCGCAAATTGTATTGGGAGCGCGGTCTTCCTTGTTTTTGCCCTTTTCCAATTTGGGCTTGGTCATTGTCGATGAGGAACACGAAACTTCCTACAAACAGTTCGATCCTGCGCCTCGATACCATGCCAGAGATGCCGCCATTCTATTGGCACAATTGCACCAAGCAAAAACACTGTTGGGTTCCGCAACACCGAGTTTGGAAAGTACCTACAATGCGGAACAATCAAAATACGGTTTGGTCAATTTAGACAGGCGCTATGGAGAAGTGCAGCTCCCAGAGATCGCTTTGGTAGACATCAAAGAGAAGCACCGAAAAAAAAGAATGAAGGGGCATTTTTCGGATGTTTTGATTGCACAGATCACAGAAGCTGTCGAAAACAAAGAACAAGTCATCTTGTTTCAAAACCGAAGGGGCTATTCACCTGTTGTGGAGTGTGAGACCTGTGCTGTGTCTCCCCAGTGTCCCAATTGTGATGTCAGCCTGACGTTTCACAAACACAGAAAGGAGTTGCGATGTCATTATTGCAATTATCGACAAGCCATGCCGCTGCATTGCGGTGCTTGTGGTTCTGAAAAACTATCGACCCTTGGTTTTGGGACCGAACAAATTGAATTGGAGTTGCACACACTCTTTCCAGAGGCCAAAGTAGGTCGAATGGATTTGGATACCACACGTGGAAAATACGGATACCAAAAGATCATTGGCGCCTTTCAAGCCCAGGAAATAGACATCCTCGTAGGCACACAAATGTTGTCAAAAGGCTTGGACTTTGGCAATGTCACTTTGGTGGGAGTGATGAATGCAGATACGATGTTGAACTTTCCCGATTTCAGAGCACACGAACGGACCTATCAGATGTTGGTTCAGGTAGCAGGCCGATCCGGAAGGTCAAAAAAAAGAGGAAAAGTGCTCATTCAAACCTTCAATCCCTACCATCAAATCTTGCAACAGGTCACGACCAACGATTACAAAGCCATGTACAAAGAACAACTGGAAGACCGTTGGCAATTTCACTACCCTCCTTATTACAGGGTTTTGAGAATTACCTTGAGGCACCGCGATTTGATTCGTTTGGATGCAGCGACAGAATGGTTTGCGACTTCTTTGAGAAATGCTTTTCACGAGAATGTATTGGGACCCAATACCCCCAATGTTTCCCGTGTTCGAAACCTGTACATCAAACACCTCTTGCTTAAAATTCCTCCCAACCAATCTTTGGTGTCCACCAAAAAGCACCTTGAAAAAATTAAAAGTACTTTTGAGGCGATCGGAAATTACCGTTCTGTTCGTTTGGGAATAGACGTGGACGCCTATTGAAAGCAGGTTTTATTCTACTTTGATAAAGTCAATCTCTAGTTTGAAATTTTCATTCCTTTTGTTGCCGGTCAAAAAGCCAATCTGCTCCAAAGCACCTCCCTGAAAGTTTGGAAGGTCCAATTTTCGTCCTCGAAAAGTTGCGTACAGCTGAGCAAAGGGAATTTCGACAAGTTGCCAACTTCCGCTGGTCTGTATATAATGCACATAAGAATGCGGATGGGAAGCATCCGATTTGACTCGAAACTGGTAGCGTTTGCCATCTCCTTTTATGCGAAGGAGGTATTTTTTATAAGGAGCTGTGTTGGTTTTTTGAAAGCGGTATTGTACGGATGAGAAACCGCCATTGTTTTCTGTAGAAATCGTTCCTGTAAAAACACCGTGTCCCGCTTTGCTCAGGTAAAAATTACCATCAGATCTTCCACCCATCACCACATCGTCTACGGTCTTCCATTGGGAAAGGTCGCTGTTTTTGTCAAAATCAAATAGTGTCAGTTGGGTCATAAGCGCAAAGAAGAGGGGTAGAAGTGTTTTGAAAATAAGCATCCGGGGTTATTTTTCGTAGATTTCGTTGTACAAATCGCTGTAAATTTCTCGAATGATTTTGCGTTTCATTTTGAGTGTTGGGGTAAGGTGTCCACCGTCAATACTCCATTCTTCAGGAGTCAATTTGAACTTTTTAATTTGTTCCCACTTCCCAAATCGGGCATTGCACAAATCCACTTCTTCCTGAATTCTTGCGAGTACTTGTTCGTTTGCACAGAGAGTTGACTGGGTGTCAGCCAATGTGATGTTTTTGCGTTGTGCCCATTCTCGGACAAATTCAAAATTGGGTTGGATCAAGGCTGCGGGCATTTTTTCACCCTCTCCAACAACCATAATTTGTTCGATAAAACGGGATTGTTTTAGTTCGTTTTCCAAAAGGGCAGGTGCTACATATTTTCCACCGGAAGTTTTGAACATTTCTTTTTTTCGATCGGTAATTTTTAGAAAGCCATCTGAGTCGATTTCACCGATGTCACCTGTGTGAAAATAGCCTTTGGACATCACAGTTGCTGTCTTTTCAGGATCTTTGTAATAACCCAGCATCACGTTGGGCCCTTTGACCAATATTTCTCCGTCAGCCGCAATTTTTACGTCCACATTGCCGATGATACGGCCCACAGTGCCGATTTGAATTCCGCTGTCATAGGGGCAGTTTACCGACACGACAGGAGATGTTTCGGTCAGTCCATAACCTTCTAAGATGGGCATCCCGGCAGCAGAAAACACTCGGATCAAACGCGGTTGCAAAGCTGCCGATCCAGAAACCAATGTTTTGATATTGCCACCCAAGGCCTCTTTCCATTTGCTGAAAATAAGTTTGCGAGCAATCTTCAATTGAAATTCATACCACCAGCCATTGGCTCCGTAGGGTTCAAACTTCAATCCCAAATCCACTGCCCAAAAGAACAAGATTTTTTTAAGCCCCTTTAATTCCGCTCCTTTGGCAACAATTTTGTCGTATACTTTTTCGTACAATCGGGGAACTGCCGTCATGATGTCGGGTTTAAGTTCTTTTAGATTGTCGCTGATGGTTTCAGGAGATTGCGCAAAATAGATCTCGATGCCACAGTATTGGTAGAGGTATAAGATGATTCTTTCAAACACATGGCAGATGGGCAAAAAACTCAAGGCTTTGGAATCCCCGTGTACAAGGGGAACTCTCGGTGTGCTGTCCAAGGTGTTGGACACCAAGTTGTTGTGTGACAACATGACTCCCTTCGGTTTTCCCGTAGTTCCTGAAGTGTATATCAGCGTGGCCAAGTCCTGTGGTTGCACATTTTTTTTACGAGTATCCAAGGTCGATTGGTTGCTGTTGTCGCTTCCCAATTCCAACAATTCAGACCAGTTTTTTTCACCTTCAATGGCGTCAAAAGTATAGACTTCTTTGAGTTGGGTATCCCCTTTGATTTGATTCAATTTCTCAAGGATGGAAGTGTCCGACACAAAACAGTAGGTCGCTTCTGAATGTTTTAATATATAAGCGTAGTCTTCCTTAGAGATGGTTGGGTAAATCGGTACATTTTGTGCACCAACTTGAAGAATTCCCATGTCCATGACATTCCACTCCGTTCGGTTGGTGGTAGAGATGATTGCTATTTTGTCGTTGGCTTGCACGCCGAGTCGCAATAAGGCACGGCTTATTTTGTTGTATTGCTCAATATATTCTTGTGTGGAAATACTCACCCATTCATCTCCGTATTTGGTGGTAAATGCTTTTTGAAGATTGAATTTTTCCAGTTGGTAGGGAGGAAAGTCAAAAATACGTGTGATTGTACTCATAGGTATGGTGGCGTTTGGTTGTATGCATTGCAAAATAACACTTTTAAAAGGATTCGCCAACTGTCCCTAGATTTTGCTCAAAAAAAGAAACAGCGAACGGGATGGAGGCAGTGATTTAATAATCCCTGACCACGGATAAAAATGCCTTGGCACCTGTCGCGAGATTCCATTCGTTGGAAGAAAGCACATTGCCTTTGTCGTCAAATATCACAAATGCTGCCGTATTTGGACCGGAGGTTCCTTGGTTCAAAGCTTTGAACGAAAGCTCGTTCAAACCTACCTGCAAAGGCAAGGTGAATTTTTGATAGTTTTCTGTCAGTTCTATGTTGCGCACTACTTGTGCGTCGTTGAGGTAAATGGTCACCAAATCGCCATCGGCATAGGCAAAGTCCCGGCAGAAAATCGTGATTTGTTTGGATTGACTGCTGAATCCTCCCAGGTCTTGGTCCACTTTTGCAAAGGACTTGTTCAGTTCGTCCATTTCGGCTTTCAAGCGTTCTTTGTGTACTTGTGCTGGTGTCAGGATGCCTTTGTGCTTCAAATCCTCTTGTTCTTGTTTTTGAAGTTGTTTCTGTTGGTTTTTTTGCAAGGCTTTTTCAAAACCTTCAGCGGTATTTTTGGGATTGATGTATTCAAATTGAGGAAGGACATTTGCACTGTTGGGTGCGATGCCAAGGTTTGAAAGTCCGGGGTCGACAGTTTTTGGAAGGTCCACCTGAGCGAACAAAAGAGACTTGCAAAAAAGCGCAAGTACAAGTAAAATTTGAAAGATTGGAATCCCAGATTGCAACATGAAAGGTCATTGAGTTACAAACTTACAGATTTAAAGGAAATTTTCGGTTCCTAAAATCAAAATATTTGCGGGGCTCG
>DLQL01000048.1:27720-28534 GCA_002477565.1 Flavobacteriaceae bacterium UBA7433 | reverse complement strand
TTCGTCTGACCAATCGTAAAAAGGGCTTACTTTTAAAATACCATCCGCGTCCTGTGACACAATATCAATGCTGTCACGAAAGGCGGTTTGCCCTTTTCTCAGGTTTGTAAACCAAACGTCGGGCTGGTGTTCTGACATGGCTCTTTTAAAGGGCTCCAACTTTACTTGCTCTGTAAAAACTTTGTGTTGAGGATCCTCTACACTTGGGATGCCCATCAAGACATCTCTATGCGCAGCAGTCTGTTTAGGAACGTACAAATGAATGTTCAAATTCAATTGCTCGGTCAAAGCGCCTGCGTGCAGATACGTCTTTGAAGTATTGTAACCGGTATCACACCAAATCACTTTCAAATCCGAAATTTGAGAAGTTGTCAAATGCAGGATTGCTCCTTCATAAGGCCTAAAATTGGTGGTGATCACCGGATTTTTTGCAACTGAAATCGCCCAAGAAACAATCTCTTGAGGGCTTTTCCCTTTCAAGGATTCGTTGATTTCTTTCAAGGCTGATGTGCTGTAGTGTGTTCTCATTACCTTCCCCATTTAATAGTGTTCCAAATTCTTTCGTGAAAAAAATACAAAATCATTTTGGTGACAAAATCGATGGAAGCAATCGCAGTAGAAGTTCCCAATTCTCCTTTTGTCACATACAATGAGACCAACAAGGTATCCAAAGTCCCCAAAAGTCTCCAGCTAATCGCTTTGGCAACACTGCGAATCGGTTTTTCCGATCCCACTGCCTCTCGATAGCTCTGGCTTTCTTTTCCTTTGTGTAATTGATCTAACAACATAATATTGTATTTTTTCTATTACCCTA
>DLQL01000048.1:6169-27699 GCA_002477565.1 Flavobacteriaceae bacterium UBA7433 | reverse complement strand
AATAATAGATTACTCTGCAAAAATAAAACTTGAAGAAGACATACACAAGTATTACCCTATAAAAATGATAGGAAAATAGAAAATTAGTGAAAAATCAAGCCAAATCGGCTAGTGTGGTGTTTCGAAAAACATCCAACGTATTGTCACGAACCTGAACCATCAACTTATGGACACTGCAAAGTGTTTCGTCTGGGCAATCGTCGCATTTTTCATAAAAGTTCAAACTGACACAAGGAACCATAGCAATCGGCCCTTCCAAAACGCGAATGACTTCGGTCATTTTAATTTCTGTTGGGTGCTTGCGCAAGTAATAACCACCACCTTTCCCCTTTTTGGATCCGAGAAGCCCCGCTTTTTTAAGCGTCAAGAGTATACTCTCTAAAAACTTGTGAGAAATGTTCTCTTTCTTTGAGATTTCTGAAATCTGTACAGGGTTGCTTTCTTCACATCTGGCGAGAAACGTCAAGGCCTTTAGTCCGTATTTTGTCTTTTTTGAAAGCACGAGACGAAGATACAAAATTATGACCGCCAAGCGATACCAATGCTGGAGCTTTTCTTACGCTCAACAAGAAACAAGCTCCGTTTACAAAGTTTGTAGGGCTTGCTGAATGTCTGCAATGATATCTTCTACATGCTCCAAACCAAGTGAACAACGCACCAAACCGTCTGTAATCCCAACAGCTCGCTTGTCTTCCTCCTCCAATTTGGCATGCGTAGTAGAAGCTGGGTGGGTAACAATGGTGCGGGAATCGCCTAAATTGGCTGAAAGCGAGCAGAGTTGGATGTTGTCAAAAAATTGTTGCCCTGCAGCAACACCGCCTTGAACTTCAAAAGTAACAACGACTCCTCCCAATTTCATTTGTTTGCGCGCAATTTCGTATTGAGGATGGGATTTCAAAAAAGGATATTTGACCCAATTTACCTTGGGATGTCCTTCCAAGAAAGTAGCCAATCGCAAGGCGTTTTCACATTGTCGTTCTGCTCGAACAGCAAGTGTCTCCAAGCTTTTTGACAAAACCCACGCGTTGAAAGGCGACAAAGAAGGCCCTGTCAATCTTGAAAACAAATAGATTTCTCGCATCAAGTCTTTGGTGCCAACTGTAACACCTCCCAAAACCCTTCCCTGGCCATCTATCAATTTGGTTGCAGAATGAATGACCAAATCGGCGCCAAATTTAATCGGCTGTTGCAAGTAAGGTGTTGCAAAACAATTGTCGATAATCAACAACAACCCGTGTTTTTTTGCAATGCGACTCAGTACTTCGATATCCAAAACATCCACACCAGGATTGGTGGGTGTTTCCGCATAAATAATTTTGGTATTGGGCTGTATCAAATCCGTTATCGTTTCGAGTTCATTGACCTTGAAATAAGACGTTTCGATTTGCCATTTAGGGAAGTATTTGGTAAACAGACTGTGAGTAGCTCCAAAAACAGACCTGGCAGATATGATGTGATCACCTGCACTTAACAACGCTGCAAATGTACTGTAAATAGCCGCCATACCAGAAGCAAAGGCATAACCTTCTTCTGCTCCTTCCATTTTACAAATTTTATCAATAAACTCTGACGTATTCGGATTGCTATAACGACTGTACAAATCGCGTTGTTTTTCTTCTGCAAAAGATGCGCGCATCTCCTCAGAATCGTCAAAGACAAAACCAGATGTAAGATAGAGCGGTGTTGAATGCTCCTTGTGTTGGGTTCTCGCTGACTGTGTCCGGACCGCGTCGGTTTCAAAATGTGTTTTTTTCATCGTGTTTTTTTTTAAAGCCTATTTTCAGACAAGCGCAATACATCTCCAAAGACCCCTCTCGCTGTCACCTCAGCGCCAGCACCTGCACCTTGAATAACGAGTGGTTGTTCGCCATAGGACTCGGTATAAATCTCAAAAATAGAATCGGCACCTTTGACTTGTCCCAATGCAGAGTCGCGTGAAACAGACACCAATTTGACCTCTAAAATCCCTTTCTCCGAAGACAGGTCCCCATGCAAATCCCCGACATACCTCAAGACATGTCCTTCTTCTTGTGCATCTTTGACTTTTTGATAGATAGGGTCAAGTGCTGACAAGTTTTTCAGAAAAGAAGCCGTCGTTCCATCTCGCAAGTTTTCTGGTATCAAATTTTGTATTTGAACCTCATCAAACTCATTTTTTAAATCGAGCTCTCTTGCTAAGATCAATAATTTTCGCCCTACGTCATTTCCATTCAAATCCTCCCTTGGATCAGGCTCGGTAAATCCTTTTTTAGAGGCTTCCTCTAAGACCGCACTAAAAGAGGTCTCTAATGCAGAAAAATTGTTAAACAAGTAACTCAAGGTTCCTGAGAATACCCCTTTGATCCGTGTGATGTTTTCGCCAGAATGGTGTAACATCCGAATGGTATCAATCAGAGGCAAACCAGCTCCTACATTGGTTTCGTAGAGGTAGCTCTTTTTGTTTTTCTTAAGCAATTCTCTGAGTTCATGGTAAAAATCATAAGAGATGGTGTTCGCTATTTTGTTTGAAGAAACCAGGTTGAAACCATTTGTGACCAGCGATGTGTAATGTTCAACAAAAGCAGCACTCGCGGTATTGTCCACAGCAATCAAATTTTCCAAATGGTGTTTTTCTGCAAAGTCTATGACTTCTTGAACTGAATAACTGCCATTCAATTCTTCAAGTGAGGCTCTCCAATTTTTTTGAATGCCTTGTGCTTTGAGCAACAATTTTTTAGAATTGGCAACCGCAAAAACATTCAACTCAACACCTTTGCGTTTTAAAATGGTGTCTTTGGCTTCTAAGATTTGCTTGAGAAGGGTCCCTCCGACCAGTCCAACTCCAAAAACAGCGATGTTGACCTTTTTAGAAACTCCAAAAATTTCTCCGTGAATGACGTTGACTGCTTTGTGCAGATCTTTGTCTTCCAAAACAAGACACACATTGCGACCGGCAACGGTATTGTTAATCAATAGCGGTTCTATGGTATTGCGAATCAAGGCACTGTAGGCACTGTTAAAAGAAGCCAATGTCTTGCCCAAAGTAGACACGACAGCCACCTTTGTTTTGACTTCAATTTTAGTAACGTCCTTGCTCAAAAAATCCAAATTGAATTCATTGGCCAAAGCTTCTCTTGCCTTTCTTGCTTGGGTCGCATCGACCACAAAACTGATGCCTCTCTCAGAAGATCCTTGAGAGATGATGCTCACACTGATGTTGTCTTTTTGCAAAGCTGTAAACACCCGTGCATCAACTCCTACCTTTCCGAGAAGGCCTTTGCCTTCCAAATTGATCAAAGCCCTGTTTTCCAATACCGAAATTGCTTTGATCCCATCTTTGGACCGGTGGTCTTTCGTAATCAATGTCCCCTTGTTTTCAGGATCAAAGGTGTTTAGGATTCGCAACGGAATATTTTTTTCAACCAAAGGAATCATTCCCTTGGCATTCAATATATGGGCGCCAAAATTAGCCAATTCATTGGCTTCTTTAAAGGACAGGTTTTCAATTTTTCGCGCGTTGCTGACCAAGTCCGGGTTTGCCGTGTAAATACCGTCTACATGAGTATAGTTTTGAAGCTCTTCCGCTTCCAAATAATTGGCAAAAAGAGAGGCGGAATAATTGCTTCCATTCCTTCCCAAGGTGGTCGTTTCGTTTTCGTTGTTAGAAGCGATAAAACCTGTGATGATTTGAACTTCTGACGGATTTGATTGCTCAAAATAGTTCGTGACGTTTTGCTTGGACAATTCATCCAACAGTTCTGCATTTCCAAAATCAGTATTCGTCTTTAAAAGTTTTCTAGCATCGACTGCCTTTGCAGCTACTTCTCGATCACGCAACATACTCGCGACCAGTTTTACAGACAAAAGTTCCCCCTGAGCCAAAACCAAATCTTTGATTTTTGGACTGTAATCTCCCAAGAGGTGAACGCCTTCAAATATTTTTTCCAACAGTGAAAATTCTTCCGAAAAATCAAAGCCAGGATTGGGCTGAAGCTGTTCTTTTTGAAAGACTTGAAATGCCGCTTTGTAATCTTGGCTTTTCTTGGCTTTGTCTAAAATTCGCTCCAATTCATTTGTGGCATTCCCCCTTGCAGAAAGCACGACAACAAGGGTTTCCTTTCGTGCTACTTTGGAACTAATAATGTCCAAAACATTTTTCAATCCCACACCATTTGCTAATGATTTTCCACCAAATTTTAATACTTTCATGCGCTTGGTTTTTTCTGTCTGTAAATTACTCTTTGAAAAAATTGGTCTTTCCAACTTTCGCTATTGTTTTATTTAAAATAGTCTTGCAACAATTTTTTTAACTGATCGTTTTCTACTAAAAAACCGTCATGTCCATGAATGGAGACAATTTCTTTGTAGGTGTTTGGAATTTGCAATGCATCCAATTGTTTTTTGGTGTCTCTGTTCTCATCAGGCACAAAAAAGAAATCGGAATCAATTCCTATTTGAATGATGTTTGCTTGAATCAAAGGAGCTACCTCTTTAAAAGTCCCTCTGTCCCTTAAGATGTCTAAGGTACTCAATAAATGATTGACCATTTTGTAGGCTTTTAAGTGGAACCTGTTTTCCAATTGAAAACCGTGGTGCAATAACCAACTTTCCACATTGGGAATTCCTAAATTCTCGTTGATACTTCGGTTAAATTTGTCTTTGAAAGAAGCCGCTGTTCGGTAAAACAACATGGCCATCATCCGTGCATCGTGTACCGGTTTTTTAGAATTTAAAAGGATCTGCTCTTGTACTTTGTTATGTGCCAAAATCCAGTCAGCAGCTTTCCAATCGGTTGCAATCGCAATCAGATTTGTTGCCAACTCTGGAAACAATACGACCATTTCCCAAGCGATTCCGCCTCCTAAAGAACCTCCAATGATGGTGTGCAATTTCTGCACGCCGAATTCGGATAGCGCACGCCCAAAAAGACGAGCAATGTCTCTCGCTGTAAAATCCTTGTAATTGTCAATTAGGTTTCCCGGTTTTTTATCGTAGCCGTTGCCAGGAATGTTAAAACTGAGAATTGTGTAGCGTTCCGTGTCAATCAAGTTGCCTTTTGAAACCAATCCATTCCACCAACCTGAATGCGTGCTTGCAACATCGGAATTGCCTGTCAAGGCATGGTTCACCAAAACAATAGGAGCCGTGTGCAACTGTTGACCAAAGACCTCGTATGAGAGTTCGATGTCGTTGCAAATCACGCCCGTTTCCGTGGTGAAATTTTCGATCGAATGGTATTGCAAACTACTGCTCAATTTTTATTTTTTTAATTTATTTGTACAAACTTCCATTTACACTTCTCTTACAGGCTTTCTAAGCCAAGAGAGAACGGTTTTCTAAGTATCTGTAATTGTTAAAAAAAAAGAAAATGAAGGGAATTGAAAATTCCTTGGGTTATCTATCCGAAGTTACGCCGCAACTTTTGGTAGAATTTAGCACCTTCTTTATTGGATAAAGGGTTGCTAAGGCTTCAACGGGTCTAATCCCTCTGCCTTTCTTGATAACAATTTCAATACGTGTATGAACTACATTGCAAAAATAGGAATTATTTGCACATCCCAAACTATTTAAAACCAAAAAAATGCTTGAAAACAAAAAAAAGCAACTTCTTCTCGAAGTTGCTTTTTAATAATTTTGCAAGAAAACGTTGCTATACACGCATTAAGAAAGCGTTTTAAAAGCGTTTTCCAAATCTGATTTCAAATCGTCTATATCTTCCAGTCCGACAGACAGGCGAATCAAGTCTGGAGAAACTCCAGCGCCAGCTTGTTGCTCTGCATTTAATTGTTGGTGGGTCGTACTTGCTGGATGAATGATCAAAGACTTGGTATCTCCAATATTTGCAAGCAAAGAGAAGATCTCCGTTGCATCGGTGACTTTTTTGGCAGCTTCAAACCCACCTTTGATTCCAAAAGTAACGATTCCACTTTGTCCATTCGGCAAGTATTTTTTTGCCATTTCATGGTAAGCACTGCTTTCCAAACCAGGGTAATTTACCCAGGCTATCTCTTCACGTGCTTCCAACCACTTGGCCAACTCCAAAGCGTTTTCGCTGTGTTTTTGAATCCGAACCGGCAATGTCTCCAAACCTTGAATGATTTGAAAAGCATTGAAAGGACTCAAGGCAGCACCAAAATCACGCAAGCCTTCCAAAATCAATTTGAAGGTATAAGCTGCTGCTCCCAACGCTTCGCTGTACACCAAACCGTGGTATCCTGCTGAAGGTTCTGTAAACTCAGGAAACTTCCCATTGGTCCAGTCAAAAGTTCCCGCATCAATAATCGCACCTCCCAAAGAGTTTCCTTGTCCTCCAATGTATTTGGTCAACGAGTGAATTACAATGTTTGCTCCGTGTTTGATTGGATTCAATAAAACAGGAGAAGCAACTGTATTGTCAACAATAAATGGAACATCTGCTGCTTTCGCTTCAACTGAAATAGCCTCAAGATCCAAGACATCCAATTTTGGATTCCCCAAAGACTCTACAAAGAAAGCACGGGTATTGTCCTGAACGGCATCCTTGAAACTTGCTGGATTGGACGCATCTACAAAAGTAGTTGTGATGCCCAACCTTGGCAAAGTAACATTCAACAAGTTGAAGGTTCCGCCGTACAAGCTGCTCGAAGCAACAATGTGATCACCTGCTTTCAACAAAGTCATCAAAGCGGTTGAAATTGCAGCAGTTCCTGAAGCCAAAACAACGGCTCCAATACCTCCTTCAATCGCTGCCAATCGCTGTTGTAGAATGTCATTGGTTGGATTGTTCAAACGCGTGTAGATAAAACCAAGCTCGCCCAATGAAAACAAATTGGCCGCGTGGTCTGTATCGTTAAACACATAAGAAGAAGTTTGGTAAATCGGAACTGCTCTAGTTCCGGATGTTTGCGTAGTGTCATGTCCTGCATGCAACGCCTGTGTGGAGAGTTTTTGAGTACTCATGAGAAAAATTATTTAGTGTGAATTTATTGAACGTTAAAAAACCTCCTAAAAGGCTGTTCAGAGACCTGTCTCTGCTGTATTGTCAAAAATTTCAAGGGACTCATCCAAAAACAAAACTCAAATGCATGACGGTTATTTTGGAAGAAGACACCCTGTATTTAAGCTTGCAAATGTAAAAACATTTTTTTTAAGTTCATATATTGATTTCTTTTTTATAATTTTGTCGCTCAATTTTTGAGGAAAGATTTGACTGATTGCCACCTCGTTAAAAAAGTGCTAAAGCAGGATACAACTCTTCTCTTTAGCTTCTTTTGTAGCCTTTTCAACATCTTTCCTTCACAACTTTAAAAGATTAAAATATGGCGTATTTATTTACATCCGAATCCGTTTCGGAAGGACATCCTGACAAAGTAGCCGATCAGATTTCGGATGCATTGATTGATCATTTCATGGCTTTTGACCCCGAGTCAAAAGTTGCTTGTGAGACTTTGGTGACCACCGGCCAAGTAATTTTAGCAGGAGAAGTCAAATCCAAAACCTATTTGGATGTTCAAAAAATAGCGAGAGAAACCATCAATAAAATTGGATACACCAAAGGAGACTACCAGTTTGACGGAAATTCCTGCGGCGTCTTGTCGGCCATTCACGAACAATCAGACGACATCAGCCGAGGTGTAGACCGAGCGACCAAAGAAGAACAAGGCGCGGGAGACCAGGGAATGATGTTCGGATATGCCACAGACGAAACTGAAAACTTCATGCCCTTGGCACTCGAACTTTCACATCGCTTGTTAATTGAATTGGCAGCCCTTCGTAGAGAAGCCAAAGACATCCCTTACCTAAGACCCGATGCCAAAAGCCAGGTAACCCTAGAATACAGTGACGACAATACCCCTCTCCGCATTGAAGCCATTGTACTTTCTACGCAACACGATGCATTTGACAAAGACGATGAACGCATGCTTGCCAAGATCAAGGAAGACATCCTTTCAATATTGATCCCAAGAGTTCTCGCCAAGTTGACTCCAGAAATCCAAGCTCTGTTCGGTGACGACATCAAATACCACATCAACCCAACAGGCAAATTCGTCATCGGAGGCCCTCATGGAGATACCGGCTTGACCGGACGAAAAATCATTGTTGATACGTATGGTGGAAAAGGAGCGCATGGAGGCGGTGCTTTTAGTGGCAAAGACCCGAGTAAAGTAGATCGATCTGCTGCCTACGCCACGAGACATATTGCCAAAAACCTCGTCGCTGCAGGAGTTGCAAAAGAAATCCTTGTACAAGTATCCTATGCCATTGGTGTGGTTGCTCCGATGGGAATTTTTGTGGATACCTATGGAACGTCTAAAGTCGATTTAACCGATGGTGAAATCGCCTCAAAAATCAACGCTTTGTTTGACATGAGACCCATCGCTATTGAGGAGCGTTTGAAACTAAGAAATCCTATTTATCTAGAGACTGCTGCCTACGGACATATGGGAAGAACTCCCGAAATCAAAACGGTTCGGTACGAGTCTCCCTATGGTGATGTCGCAGAAAAAGAAGTCGAAACTTTTACTTGGGAAAAATTGGATTATGTGGACAAAGTAAAAACTGCTTTTGGACTTTAAAAATTCAAAACACCTATGAATAAAACGCCTTTACAACAACTTTGTAAAGGCGTTTATTTTTACTAAATTTGTAAAAAAACAGGCATGTTTGTCATCGGAATAACTGGAGGTACCGCTAGCGGAAAAACATCGTTGGTAAACGAACTCAAAGACCAATTCAAAGAAAACGAACTTTGTGTTATTTCTCAAGATTCCTATTACCACAAAACCGATCATTTGACTTTTGAAGAACGATCTTCGATCAATTTTGACCATCCTGACTCTATTGATTTTGAACTGTTGGTCAATCACGTAAAAAGACTCAAAAACAATCTTTCCATTGACCAACCTATTTATAAATTCAAGAACCACAATCGCACGAAAGAGACACGCAAGATTCACCCAAAAAAAATATTGATTGTCGAAGGTATTTTAGTGTTTTCATACCCGGAACTTCTTGAATTGTTCGATTTTAAAATCTTTGTCGATGCCGATGCTGACGTACGTCTAATTCGCAGAATTCATCGCGACGTACAAGAGAGAGGCAGAGATTTGAAAGAAGTGACAGAACGCTACCGATCAATGTTAAAACCCATGCACGATACACACATTGAACCTACAAAAATCCTCGCAGATTTTGTCATCTCTAACAATGTAAAAAACCCAAAAACAATTGAAATTCTGACCGGTTTGATCGGCAAAAAAACAACACTTACACCATGAATTTTCTCAGAAAAATATTAGAACACCGCCTCTTTAAGATCCTGACCAATCGCTATGTTTTGATTTTGCTCATCTTCAGTATTTGGATGTTGTTTTTTGATGAAAACTCCTACCTTACCCACCGTAAATTCAACAAAGAAATTGAAAAGCTAGAAAATGCCATTGAATTTTATCAAAAAGAAATTCAACAAAACAAAGCGATGATTGACGCCTTGCAAGACCCAGAAAAACTCGAGAAATTTGCTCGAGAACATTACCGAATGAAAAAGGAGGAAGAGACTTTGTTTTTAATTCGTTTTGACACCTTGGATTGATCTAATTTGGAACGTTTGTAAGACTTTAAAAACCTCAAGACTTTAAAGTCCAAAATACTTTTTTTAAGAAACCAAACCCATAACCTGCAAACTGCACCGTTGTTGCCAAAACACATTGGAGTCCAACACGCAAACTTTTGTATTGCAAACTCCCCTGAACAAAAAGCAACACAAAATAACTCACATAAATATATACAAAGAACTCAAATCCTTTGAAAGCCAAAAAAACAGCCCCCAAAAAACCCAAACAAAACAAACTTGGAAACCAATACGTAAGCTTTGCCGTGCCTGGATATTTTTGATTCAAGAAAGGTCGTGTTGAACCAAAGGCATAAGTCTGTAGCAAAAACTGTTTGTAGGTGCTTCTTCTTTTGTGGTACACAAAAGCTTTCTCTATGAATTGTGTCTGAAACCCTTTTGCCCAAAGACGAAAGGTCAGATCGATGTCTTCGCCAATTTTTTGATCTGAAAAACCACCTGTTTCTTCAAAAGCTCGTTTGGAAATCCCCATGTTGAAACTTCTGGGCTGAAACTTGCCAACGGCATTTTTTTTGCCTCGAACTCCACCTGTTGTCAAAAAGGACGTCATTGCGAAGTTGATGGCCTTCTGTACTACAGAAAAATCTCGGTGCGCAGCATCGGGTCCTCCAAAAGCATCGGTAGGCAAAGTTGTCAATTGACTGTGAACAGCAGTCAAATAACCGGAAGGCACCAAACAATCCGAATCCAAAATCAAAAAATAATTTCCACAAGCCTTTTGCATTCCCAAGTTCCTGCTTTTACCAGCCCCTTGGTTTTCTGTCAAAAAATATTGAATGTCTAAAACCTGCTTGTAAGACGCAACTACCGCTTCAGAAGTATTTTCGGAACCGTCTTCCACCAGGACCACTTCAAAAGGCTCGCCTTCCTCTAGCTGGGTCAAACTGCGCAACAAATCTTCCACTTCTTCAGGACGGTTGTAGACAGGAATGACAAAGGAATAACGAAAGTTCATAGTTTTAAATAAGGCATTCAAATATAGCAAAGTTTGGGAAACTGCCTCCTGCTAGCTGAAGGGATTTTGGCGCTCAAAAAAAGGGAACTAAAAACAAAATGCAAACCTTAGAAAGATTTGCATTTTGCACTATTTTTTTCGGAACCAAGAAAGAAAGCTATACTTCTTCAGTAAATTTTTCCATAACGGCATCACTGACACCCATATTGGAAAACCCTCCGTCGTGAAACAGGTTTTGCAAAGTAACTTTTCGGGTCAAATCAGAAAACATAGAAATGGTGTAATCTGCACAATCCAATGCAGTTGCATTCCCCAAAGCGGACATTTTTTCTGCGTAATTGATAAAGCCATCAAATCCTTTGACACCACTTCCTGCAGTAGTCGGCGTAGGTGATTGAGAAATGGTGTTGACACGCACTTTGTGATCTCTTCCAAAGAAATAACCAAAACTACGTGCAATAGACTCTAAATAAGCTTTGTTGTCTGCCATGTCATTGTAGTCTGGAAAAACTCTTTGTGCTGCCATATAGGTCAAAGCGACAATAGAGCCCCATTCGTTCATTGCTTCTTTTTTGTACAACAAATTCATCACACGATGAAATGAGAGTGCCGAAATGTCAAATCCTTTGTGCGTAAAATCGTAATTCGATTCCGTGTAGTGTTTCTTTTTACGAACGTTCAAAGACATGCCGATGGAATGCAAAACAAAATCAATTTTCCCACCCAATACTTCAACCGATTGATCGATCAAATTGGACAAATCTTCCATAGAAGTGGCATCGGCTGGAATCACTTGAGATCCTGTTTTTTCAGCCAGTTCGTTGATGGTTCCCATACGCATCGCAATGGGTGCATTGGTCAATACAAATGTGGCACCTTCTTCGTGTGCGCGTTCCGCAACTTTCCAAGCGATGGAATTGGAATCCAAAGCTCCAAAGATAATTCCTCTTTTCCCTTTTAATAAATTGTACATAACTGTATAAATTGAATGGTTTGATTGTTGTTTTAAAAAACAGACTTTCAGAGCCTGCGTTTTCTTGTGTGCGCAAATATAGTAAAGATTGTGAACTATCGCATTGAAAAATAAAAGAGCCACATCCGTTGCTTCGAAACAAAGCCTATGATTAGTAGCTTTTAGTCAATTTCTTCATAATCCACATAATCGCCTACCTGATTGCTTCTTCTTTGAGAAGTCGTTGGCTTTTTATCGATGACGGTCTCCCCTACTTTGCCTTTTTGATAGTGAGAATCCTGCTCCTTTCCGAATGGATGTTGCATTTTTTCTTGTGCCTTACGAACGGCACGTTTTAAAAGAAACGGAAGGAGGTATTTGGCTGCAAACTTAAAGCCATAAATAACCGCTAAGATAATGGCTAAGGTCCTAAAAAAGGTGACAAATCCTGCTTCTAAAATCATCGTACTTGAATTTTATTTCAAAAATAACAATTTGAGAGGAACTGAAGCGTCCCATTGAAGAAAATGTTATATTTGAAAATATTTTGACGCATAAATGAGTAAAAATCTTTTCTACTTTTTTTTATTTTTAATTGCTCCACAAATCACCTTTGCGCAGTACACAGAAATCATCAACTCCAATCGGCCCGGAACTTCGGAAAGCACTTATGCAGTGGGTACAGGCGTTTTTCAAGTTGAAAATGGCATTGCGCACCACAAAATAATTCTTGACAGCGGTAAAAAAGACAGCTACCTCAACAACCTCTTATTCCTAAGACAAGGGTTTGTTTTGGACGAATTGGAGATCAACTTTATGTTTGACTACAACGAAGCTGCTGTTTCAATGGATACCATTGATAAGATTCACAAAGGCTTTATAGACAGCTACGGAGTCGGGTTGAAATACCTACTCTACAACCACCAGATTGTTGACAAGTCAAAAAACATCCGAAGTTGGAAGAAGAGACATGCGTTCAACTGGTCTCAATTTATCCCTTCTGTTGCAGCGACTGTGCGCTATATTGTTCATCCTAAAAGCACCAATCTAGGTTTTACCTCTGCCAACAAAGGAGGATTCAGCGCAGGTTTGCTTTTCCAAAACCAACTCCGCCACAATTGGAACTTACTCGCCAATATCAATTTCGATGGCATCGGCAGGGATGAGCAGAGATTCTTTACCACCGTTACCTCAACATACACCTTCAACAACAAGTGGTCTGTGTATTTAGAAAACATTCAAACAAACGAAAGAATAATACAAAATTCCGATGATCATAAAATTGAACATTGGAATAGAAATCTGGGGATGGCCTACTTGGTTCATAAAAACTTACAGGTAGACGCTTCGGCAAACTGGAGTTCGCTTTATAAAAATTCATTTGGAATTTCTGCTGGTATTTCTTGGAGAGTAGATCGACACAAAGGAACAGCGGAAATACACAAACCAAACACACCGTTCAAAGGACTACAAATAAAAGACACCGTTGATGCTACTGAAGCATCATTTTCCCTTGCTAATCGAAAGAAATCTTTTGGCCAACACCTTGTTGCTGTTGGATTTTTTTTCAAAGAAAGCACCCGTAAAATAGGTCGGTTTTTTTCAAACGTGTTTTCAAAAAAAGCACGCAAACGCAATAAAACTTCCCTGAAAAAACCAGTGCGAGGGGTTCACTTGATAAAAGAACACAAAAGCCATTCAAGACTTAAGAAAAAACCAAAAGAAGAAATCCAAACCAAAGACATGGATCAAAAGGCAATCCCTTAAGACCGAAGCAAAGAGCTCACACTTATTTTACCTCCCAAAAAACAAACGAATCGAAAATCAAGGTTCATAAACTCAACATCGTGCAACTATTTTACAATCCACAAATCGACCAAAAGCAAAAGGAATACACTTTCGACAAAACCGAAAGCAGACACATCGTGCGGGTATTGCGTAAATCTGAAGGAGATCTTTTGTCAATCACCAACGGCAAAGGAACGCTGTTTACTGCAAAAATTTGCACTGCAAACGAAAAAAGATGTGTGGTCACCCTTCTGAACTCACAAACAAAACAAAAACCCTGGAAGTACTTTTTACATGTAGCCATCGCTCCAACCAAGTCAAACGACCGCATGGAATGGTTTTTAGAAAAAGCCACTGAAATCGGAATCGATGAAATCACTCCGATCATCTGCCAACACTCAGAACGAAAAACAGTCAAATTGGATCGTTATGAAAAAATACTGCAATCCGCCATGAAACAGTCCTTGAAGTTTCAGCTTCCAAAACTCAACCCACCGATTTCATTTAAGGAATTTGTAGAACAAGACAGAAAGGGACATAAGTACATTGCCCATTGTGAAACGCAAGAAAAAAAAATGCTTAAAAAAGAAATCGCACCGGGCGCTGAGCAAACGATTTTGATTGGACCAGAAGGAGATTTTTCTTCCGCAGAAATCGAATTGGCAAAAGCGCAACATTATGCTTCCGTCTCCCTTGGAGATAGCCGTTTGCGAACAGAAACTGCTGCGTTGGTCGCTTGTCATTCTGTGGCCTTTGCCAACGAAGTCTGAGCTTGATTCGAATTTTTTTTATTCTTGAATTGCATCGACTGCCAAACCTTGGATTTTAGTACGAATGTCTTCATCTCCCAGTTTGTTGTTGTCCATCGTCGGATAGGTCCGATTTGACAAAAACACATAAAGCAATCCAGAATCAGGATCTGCCCAAGCATAGGTGCCTGTGAAACCACTGTGCCCAAAGCTATTGTCGGAAACACATCCACAAGTTGCTTTGACTGCAGGATCCAATTGGGGTTTGTCAAAGCCCAAGCCTCTTCGAACTGCAGCATCTTGAAAATAGCGCTTATTGAATTTTTTCAGGGTATGGGCCTGAAGGTAGCGATGTCCTCCATAAAGTCCATCTTGCAAATACATCTGCATAAACTTAGCGATGTCATTCGCATTGGAAAACAAACCTGCATTGCCACTCACACCTCCCATCATCGCCGCTCCCATATCGTGCACATGCCCAACCAGGGTTTGGTGCCGGTAATAAGCATCGTTTTCGGAAGGAATAATTTGAGCTGCTGGCAACTTTCGAAGTGGATTGTACATCAACTTTTTTGCTCCCAATGGCTTGTAAAACAACAAAGCTGCCAAGCTGTCCATGCCCATTGAAAAATGGGTTTCCAAATATTTGTTGAACAGGTAAAACGGCAACCCACTGTATTTGTAACCACTTTCTGCACGCTGAGGTATTTCTTTGATCTGTTGGTACAAACTGTCTCTATAATCGGTTCTCAAATAGAATTCCTTAGCGACTTCTATGGAGTAGTTGGAAGTTTTGGAAGCTTGGTAATACTCCTTCAAGGGTTGCTTGCTGACGCTGTCAATCGTATGCCTGAAAAAAGGAATCCAAGCCGGCAACCTTGCGGTGTGTGACAACATTTCTTTGACGGTAAGTGTATCCTTGTTTGAGTTTTTGAATTCGGGCAGCAAGGTTCCCAAATCGGTATCCAAATCAAACAAACCCATTTCCTCACTTTTCATAATCAATGGCAAGCCGCCAAGAATTTTTGTCAAAGATGCCAAGTCGTACAAATCGGAAGTGCTAACGGGTTGTTTTTGTTCATAGGTGTGGTAGCCAAAACTTTTGTGATAAACGACTTTTCCATGACGCGCAATCAGCACTTGCGCACCTGGAGCCATTTTTTGAGCAATCATCTCACGAGCAAGGCTGTCAATTTTTAGAAGTTTGAGAGAACTCATGCCGACAGCTTCTGGAAAACTGTAGGCCAACCGCATCAAATTAACGGAAGACAGGCCCGTGCCTACAGGAAATTTTTCACCGATAGAAACGGGCAACTTTCCTTTTGCTTCAAGTGCTCCAAATAACATTTGTGCGGCGACTTCTTGAGCTGTACTGCTGTTTTGATAAGCGAGCAACACCCCTTCTACGGATTCAAAAGAAGGAATTGTCAACAAGCTGTATGGACTTGCAAAAACGGTCAATACGACCTTATTCTGTTCAGCAATCTGCTGCAACAAGACGTGTTCTTCAGAATTCAAATCATACGATTTCCACGGGGTTTCGTTGGAAGCGTGGTAGCCAATAAGAACGCGGTCATAATCGGTTAATTTTTTTAACAACGCTGTCGTGTTTTTTTCTGTAACCTCTTCCACATCTGTGTAGTTTTGTAACATGGAAACAAATTTACTGTGGGGCGCCGTTCCCAATTTCACATAAGCGATTTTGGATTTTTCGAGCGCTTTTATTGGAAATATGCCTTCCTTGTTTTGAAGAAGGGTAAGTGAATTTTCCACGAGTTTATGGTGCAACAAGGAGTCAGCGACTGTGTTCAAATCGCTTTCTAAATTTTCCAAAGAGACGGGTTTGTAAGCGTGGAGTCCTGCCCAGTATTTAGCTTTTAAAATCTTTGTGACGGAATGTTCCAATCTCTCTAAGGTCAACTGTTTCTTTTTCAAGGCTTTTTTAATGACTTTGACAGCGGCTCCTACATTTTCGGGAATCAACAACACGTCATTTCCTGCCAAAAGTGCTGCCAAATCAATGGCACCTGGTTTCGCATAATTGGAAGCTCCTTTCATGTTTAGCGCATCGGTAAACACCAATCCCCTAAAGCCCATTTGTTCTTGAAGCAATTCAGAGACTACTTTGTGAGAAAGTGAAGTGGGCAAGGATGCATTTGGCTCCAAAGCGGGAACACTCAAATGGGCCACCATGACACTTCCCAATCCTGCTTCAAATACTTGGGTGTACGGATACAATTCTACGTTTCGCAATCGCGTTTTGTCAAAGGACACTTGTGGCAAGGTTTTATGAGAATCCGCAGCAGTGTCTCCATGACCAGGAAAGTGTTTGGCATTGGCCAATACCCGCTGTGCTTGCATCCCTTTTACAAAAGCCGTTGCTTTGCGGCTGACATTGAACTTGTCTTCTCCAAAAGAGCGGTTGCCAATAATTGGGTTTTTCGGATTTGTATTGATGTCCACTACGGGTGCAAAATTGACATGGATCCCCATGCGTTTGCAGTGCAAGCCAAGTCGTTCTCCAAACTGAGTAATCAAGTGCTCATTCTGAATGGCCCCCAAGGTCATGTTCCAAGGATAACGAAAGGTTTTTTTGAGACGCATGTCCAATCCCCATTCTCCGTCAAAACCAATCAACAAAGGAATTTTAGATTCTTTTTGATACCGATTGTTCAAACGCGCTTGGTTTTCAGGAGTTCCTTGCATAAAAATCAAACCTCCTACTTTGTATTTTTTAATTTTTTTAAGCAGGGATTTTACATGCGCTGCCCCTTTGTTGGAATAAGCTTGCACCATAAAAAGTTGGCCAATCTTTTCATTCAAAGTCATCGATTTCAATTGCTGTTGAACCCAAGCTTCTTGCTGAGACGAGTCATTGGTCAATAGCGGATCTATCTCTTGCGCAAAAAGGAATGGCATGCCAAAGAAAAACAGCGTGCCATACAAGGCTTGGTGCAAAGCCTTTTTCAAGTGATTGTTAAAAAAAACTGAAGACAAAAAAAACTGGGTCTTTAAATTGAAAAAAAGTTTCTTTTTAAATCTAAATAGCATTCTATTTGGCTTTTTAATAGTTACGAGACAAAGCGTCGGTGCCAACTTTGCTGAGCGGGCACTTCCCATAGTGACTTCAAATCGCCTTTGGTTTGTATCATATTGTTGAATACAATCGTCTCAGAAGTGATTTTTTGAACTTTGGCATACTCTTGAAAAGTACTCAAATTGACCAAACGAATTGTTTGACCTTCTTTGTAAGTCACATTCAATTTATTCATCAAATCCATGGAAAAGAGTGTTTCCATTTGTTTTACGAACCGAACAGAAGCATCGATGGAGCAACCAGATGCGTTTGCAAAAGACTCGTCGACCGCCAACACCAAAAACCGATTGTATTTGAGGGCAAAACTACCCTTCAAAGCGGCTCCATGTCGGGTCCATTCTTCAATAAAAGCAATGGCGTTTTCTTGAAGCAAATCGACTTCTCCTCGAGTAAATTCACGGTCAGCTTGGTAAATCCAAATTCTGGAGTTTTGTGGCAGTGTATTGAAGTTTGTATACATGGTTTAAAGGCGCTGTTTTTTATGCTTGTCTATTACTTATTTATTCAATTGGGTATTTAGGCCGCGCAATTTGATTTGCGTGAGAACTTTTTTGGTATAAAGTGGAAATTCAGCATTTTGGATCCAAGCGTAGTAACCTGGATTTTCTTCCAATACTGTTGTTACTTTTCTCCCTTTGTATTTGCCAAAAGAAAAAAGCACTTCCCCTTCTTCATCAAAAATTAGAAACCCTGCAAAATCAGCCCTTTTGTGATGCGACGAATAGGCACTCAAACTTTTGACGTTGTTTTCCAAATCTTCGTAACGATTCAGTTGCTCCAACAAGATTTCATAAGTAGCCAATGTATCAGCGGCGGCAGAATGTGCGTTTTCCAAGGTTTTTCCGCAGTAAAACTGGTAACCAGCCCCCAAGGTTCGTTGTTCTTTTTTGTGAAAAATAACCTGAACATCGATGGCTACTCGGTTTTTCATGTCAAAATCAACGCCCACACGAAGCAGTTCTTCAGCGAGCAGAGGAATGTCAAAACGATTGGAATTGAAGCCTGCAAGATCACAACCTTTGATCATCGCATTGATGTCTGCTGCCAATTCTTTGAACGTAGGCTCTGTTACCACTCGCTCGTTGGTGATTCCATGGATATCAGAAGCTTCTTTTGGAATTTCCATTTCGGGATTTACCAACCATGTATTGCTGTTTTTGTTCCCGTTGGGATGTACTTTTAAAATAGCAATTTCTACAATCCGATCTTTGGCAATATTGATTCCCGTTGTCTCTAAGTCAAAGAAAACGATGGGTTTTTGCAAATTCAATTCCATTTTTGTTTTTTTGGTTGCTGTAAAGATACCATTTCTTGTAGTTTTGTCTGTAGCGTTCACCCCTTTTTTTTAAGGGGTTGAAAGGAAAGAAGTCTGGGGTATTTCTTCCAAAAAAAAGTTAAAATGCTGCGGTTTTATCTTGCTATTTTATTTGCCAAGCCGCCGTTTTCTGATATCTTTGCTTTCTTAAAAAATACATTCATGATTCAGATTACATTACCAGACGGAAGTGTGAAGGAGGTTGCCAAAGACAGCAGTCCATTCGACGTGGCTAGAAACATTAGTGAAGGATTGGCAAGGGCCATCATCTCAGCCAAATTCAACGATACTGTTGTAGAAACGTCAACACCTTTGACTACCGACGGAACTTTGGTTTTGTATACTTTTGACAATCCAGAAGGGAAAAAAGCTTTTTGGCATTCCTCGGCACATGTATTGGCTCAAGCGGTTCAAGAATTGTATCCAGGTGTCAAATTGACCATCGGTCCGGCGATAGACAATGGGTTTTACTACGATTTGGACTTGGAAGGACAAAGCATTTCCGAAAATGATTTCCCGACAATTGAAAAGAAGTTCATCGAATTGGCTCGTGGAAAACACGTGTTTGAAATGCGCAACGTTTCCAAAGCAGATGCACTCAAAAAGTACAAAGAAGAAGGCAATGAATTCAAAGTAGAATTGATTGAAAACTTAACGGATGGAGACATTACTTTTTGCGATCACGACAATTTTACCGATCTCTGCCGGGGAGGACACATTCCAAATACGGGACTGATCAAAGCGGTAAAAGTGATGAGTGCCGCTGGTGCATATTGGAGAGGAGATGAAAAAAACAAACAACTTACGCGTTTGTACGGCATTTCATTCCCCAAACAAAAAATGCTAACCGAATATTTAGCCGTCTTAGAAGAAGCCAAAAAACGCGACCATCGAAAGCTTGGAAAAGAGTTGGAATTGTACACCTTTTCTTCTAAAGTAGGACAAGGTTTGCCATTGTGGTTGCCAAAAGGAGCAGATTTAAGAGAGCGTTTGGAACAATTTCTGAAACGCGCTCAAAAGAAAGCAGGCTATGAGATGGTGATTACGCCTCATATCGGCCAAAAGGAATTGTACGTCACTTCTGGACATTATGAAAAATATGGAGAAGACAGTTTTCAACCCATTCACACCCCCAAAGACGACGAGGAATACCTGCTCAAACCAATGAACTGCCCACACCATTGTGAGATATACAATGTCAAACCCTACTCCTACAAAGAGCTTCCCAAACGATTTGCTGAGTTTGGCACCGTGTACCGCTATGAACAAAGTGGTGAATTACACGGTTTGACCCGTGTGCGAAGTTTTACCCAAGACGATGGGCATATATTTTGCACACCTGACCAATTAGATTCAGAATTCAAAGCCGTCATCGACTTGGTCTTGTATGTATTCAAAGCTTTGGGTTTTGAAGATTTTACAGCACAAGTTTCTTTGCGAGATCCTGAAAACAGAGAAAAATACATCGGTGGTGATGAAAACTGGGACAAAGCAGAACAAGCAATCATCAATGCTGCCAATGAAAAGGGCTTGAAAACTATTGTAGAATATGGAGAAGCTGCTTTCTACGGTCCGAAGTTGGACTTTATGGTGAAGGATGTTTTGGGCAGGAGTTGGCAATTGGGAACCATTCAGGTGGACTACAACCTACCAGAGCGTTTTGACTTGACCTACAAAGGGTCGGACAACCAACTACACAGGCCGGTGATGATTCACCGCGCACCCTTTGGATCTATGGAACGGTTCATCGCTATTTTATTGGAACACACCGGCGGGAATTTTCCTTTGTGGCTAACACCCGAACAAGTGATCATTTTGCCAATTAGCGACAAATATCAAAAATATGCGAAAAAAGTTTCAGAACTGCTAGAAAATTCCGAAATTCGCGCCCTCATTGACTCACGAAGTGAAAAGACGGGAAGAAAAATCCGCGATGCGGAAATGAGCAAAATCCCTTACATGTTGATTGTGGGTGAAAAAGAAGAAAACGAAGGCACCGTTTCCGTTAGAAAACACGGAGAAGGTGATTTGGGAAGCTTAGAACTCGATGCTTTTATCGCATCGGTAAAACAAGAAATAAACCGTACGTTGGTACAATTTTAATTAACTCCTGTAAAAAACAGGAACAAATTTTTTAGTCATAGCAATACGTAGAAACAGAGCGCCAAGAAAACCCTGGAGGATTCAAAATGAAGACCCCCACCGAATCAATGGAAAAATCAGAGACGTTGAAGAAGTTCGATTGGTAGGAGACAATATTGAGATTGGTGTATATCCAATCAGCAAAGCTCGGGAACTCGCCAGAGAGCAAGAATTGGATTTGGTGGAGATATCTCCCAAAGCAGTCCCCCCTGTTTGTAAAATCATCGACTACAAAAAGTTTTTGTACGAACAAAAGAAACGCGAGAAGGCTTTGAAATCCAAAGCGACAAAAGTAACGGTAAAAGAAATTCGATTTGGACCTCAAACAGATGAGCACGATTACGAATTCAAAAAGAAACACGCCATCAAGTTTTTAAAAGAAGGCGCCAAACTAAAAGCGTTTGTTTTCTTTAAAGGACGTTCCATCATTTTTAAAGACCAAGGACAGATTTTGCTGTTGAAATTGGCTCAAGAATTGGAAGAATACGGAAAAGTAGAACAAATGCCAAAGTTAGAAGGAAAAAGAATGATCATGTTTATTGCTCCTAAAAAGAAGTAAACAAGAATCTAAAGACAATAAGTAAGTACAAATAAAACGTAGAAGATGCCTAAATTAAAAACAAAATCCAGTGCCAAAAAACGATTCAAAGTGACCGGTTCTGGAAAACTAAAGAGAAAGCATGCTTTTAAGAGTCATATTTTGACAAAAAAATCTAAAAAGCGTAAATTAAAGTTGACTCATGACGGTTTGGTTCACAAATCAGATGAAGCAAACATCAAACAACAGTTGAACTTAAAATAGTTTGAGTTCCTCAGGTGAGTATTAACCTTGGAGCAGTGCTTAAGATTCGAAAGAACGCCTGCTACAAAAAAACATTGAAATTATGCCAAGATCAGTAAATTCAGTAGCCTCAAGAAAAAGAAGAAAAAAAATCTTGAAGGC
>DLQL01000048.1:5990-6147 GCA_002477565.1 Flavobacteriaceae bacterium UBA7433 | reverse complement strand
TCGTAAAAACGTTTATACAGTAGCCAAAAACGCGGTAGAAAAAGCGATGAGCTATGCTTACCGTGACCGCAAAAACAACAAGAGAAATTTCCGCGCTTTGTGGATCCAACGGATCAATGCTGGAGCTCGTGCTCACGGAATGTCTTACTCTCAGTTT
>DLQL01000048.1:0-5937 GCA_002477565.1 Flavobacteriaceae bacterium UBA7433 | reverse complement strand
GAACAACCCAGAAGCTTTTAAGGCCATCGTTGACAAAGTAAACTAAATCATTCAAAACTTACTTATAGAAACCCCCTCAAACTTTTGTTTGAGGGGGTTTTGTTTTGTGATATAAAATTTTGAAAATGATCTCAAATATCTTGTTTTGACCAAAGGAAAGCAATCGAAAAAATCAGCTGTTGGGAAACTTTTGGGCACAAAAAAAGGCAAGCTACCTACATCACACTGCTACGACTAAGTACCCTTGCTGTGTTCCCACCCTGGGGGATTCCAAAGGAGCTAGTTGTGTAGGACTTGCCACTGCAAAATTACAATCATTTTTACTTCTCTGCAACGTTTTTCTCACAAATAAAAAATCTGAAAAACCAATAAATTGAATTGTTTCAAAACAAAACACCACAATTGAATCTCAAATTTTGTTTTTGAAAATATAAAAAGCGGTATATGGTGCAGATTAGTGGAAATCCTCCGTTGGAATCTGTATCTTTGTTCAGGTAAAAACATATTTTCTTGAGGTACTTTATCCAACTTTCTTACAAAGGCAAACACTACCATGGCTGGCAACTGCAACCAGATGCAGTCTCTGTGCAAGAAAAAATAAACGAAGCCTTGTCTAAAATCATTGGAAAATCAATTGCTACTGTGGCAGCAGGAAGAACCGACACAGGTGTTCACGCATCGCAAATGTTTGTGCATGTTGATGTAGAAAATTTTATAGATACGGAAGCATATCTTTACAAGTTCAATGCAGTTTTACCCGAAGACATTGTCATCCAAAACATTCGAAGAGTTCGCCACGATGCCCACACACGTTTTCACGCTACGAGCAGAAGCTACGAATACAAAATTTACCTGGGCAGAAATCCGTTTCTGTTAGACACGACATGGCAACTCTACCGACAAAAATTAAACGTCTCTAAAATGAATGAAGCGGCACAACTTTTATTGACGCACACACAGTTCCAATGTTTTTCCAAATCGAAAACAGATGTTAAAACCTACGATTGTGACATCAAAAAAGCCACCTGGCTGCTCGAAGGAAAACACCTTAACTTCCACATCACAGCAGACCGTTTTCTTCGGAATATGGTACGTGCCATCGTCGGTACTTTGGTCGCTGTTGGAAAAGAAAAAATCACCCTGACTGATTTTAAAGAAATCTTAAAAAGTCGAGACCGAAGCAAAGCAGGAACTTCTGCTCCTGCTCAAGGACTGTCATTGACTGCTGTAACCTATCCAGAAACGCTCTTCAATGTCTGACAAAACAAAAGTTGCTATTTTTGACATTCAGATTTTCAAACGCCTAATGGGCTTTGCAAAGAAATACCGCTTGCAGTTTTTCACCACGAGCCTAGTTGCCATTTTACTAGCTGTCATTGCTGCGGTGCGTCCCTACTTATTGGTGCAAACAGTTGACCTGTACATCAAAACCAAAGATGCAGAAGGATTGTGGTTTTATACAATTTTAATTTTTGTTGTCTTGCTGTGTGAAGTGTTGTTGCACTTAAGCTTTATTTATATTGCCAACTGGCTAGGACAACACATCATCAAAGACATTCGCATCAAATTGTTTGCCCATGTACTGCAATTTAAAATGTCCTATTTTGACAAATCTTCTGTCGGAAAAATGGTCACGCGTGTGGTGACTGATGTCGAAACAATCGCACAGTTTTTTGGTCAGGGATTGTTTATGATTGTCGGAGATTTATTGAAAATGATTGTGATTGCCGCCACCATGTTGGTTTTGGACTGGCAATTGGCGTTGATTTCCTTTGCAGTTTTACCCATTCTTATTTACGCGACCAAAGTATTTCAAAGATCCATCAAAGCAGCTTCCCAACAGGTTCGAATTCAAGTGGCCAATTTGAACGGGTTTGTTCAGGAACGCATCACTGGGATGAAAATCGTACAACTCTTTGGTCGTGAAAAAATCGAATTTGACAAATTTTCTCAAATCAACGAAGCCCACAAAAAAGCACATGTCAAAACAGTATGGTATTTTTCGATATTTTTCCCAATTGCAGAAATCATCTCTTCTGTAGCTATTGGACTTTTGGTTTGGTACGGAGGGTTAAAATTGGCAGTTGGAGGAGCTGTCACACTTGGAGAAATAATGGGCTTTATCATGATGGTTGAAATGTTGTACCGTCCGCTACGTCAAATTGCTGATAAATTTACGACCCTGCAAATGGGGATGGTTGCAGGGGACCGTGTATTTGAAATTATAGACACCCAAGAGAGCATCTCCAAAGAAGGCAGCATCGAAATAACCAACTTGGAAGGAAGCATTCAATTCAATGACGTTCATTTTAGTTATGTAAAAGGGGAATCGGTATTGAAAGGGATTTCTTTTGAGATCAAAGCCGGAGAAACCATTGCAATTGTGGGTGCAACAGGTGCAGGAAAATCAACAATTATCAACTTGATCAATCGTTTTTACGAAATAGACTCCGGTCAGATCAGCATCGATCACACCGATGTCAATGCCTATACTTTGCATTCGCTTCGAAATCACATTGCCATTGTATTGCAAGATGTTTTTTTGTTTTCTGAATCCATTTTAAACAACATCACTTTAAAAAACAAGACGCTTTCATTGGGACAAGTACAAAAAGCTGCAAAACAAATTGGTGTGCATGACTTTATCATGAGTCTCCCTGGCGGATACGAATACAACGTAAAAGAAAGAGGAAGCATGCTGTCTTCAGGACAACGTCAATTAATCGCTTTTTTGAGAGCTTATGTGAGCAGCCCCTCCATCTTGATTTTAGACGAGGCTACATCTTCTGTAGACACCCAATCAGAACAAATGATTCAGTATGCTACCGACACCATCACAAAAAACAGAACCTCCATCATCATTGCCCATCGATTGGCAACCATCCAGAAAGCAGATACCATCCTTGTGATGGATCAAGGTGAAATTGTGGAAAAAGGCAACCACAAGGAATTGCTAAAAAACAAAAATGGCATGTATAAAAATTTGTTTGAAAAACAGTTTGGCTTGGAGTCAACGACTTGCGTAAATCAAACTCCTTAAACGAAATTTACTGGTTGTAAAAATATCCTTCAGAAAGAATCGCAAAGGTTTAGCTGTGATACCCTTTGATTTTTTCAAGCAAATCCTGCTCCGTTTCAAACAATTCAAATTCACCGTCTTTGATCAAAGAAATCTTGCCTGTTTCTTCAGAAACTAAAATGCAAATGCAGTCGGTTCTTTCCGTAATCCCGATGGCAGCGCGATGGCGCAACCCAAAACGGCTAGGCAATTGTTTTTCAGACAACGGAAGCACAACTCTTGTGGCAATGATGGTATTGTCTTTTAAAATGGTCGCTCCATCGTGTAATGGACTATTTTTAAAAAAAATACTCTCCAATAAGGGCACGTTAATTTCTGCATTCATCAGATCGCCATTCTGTTTCACAAAATCAAGGCTGTTATTGCGTTCCATCACTATCAAAGCACCTGTTTTTGTTTTGGAAAGATGTGAACAAGCAGTGACGATGCTCTCAGCATCTACCTCAGAGGTAATTTCTGTTTTTAAAAATTTCAGCTGTTTGATAAAACTTCTTTTTGAAGAAATATTGGCAGATCCCAACATCAATAAAAATTTACGCAATTCGGGGTGAAAAATAATCAAAATTGCAATGGCTCCCCCTCCTACCAAAACTTCCAAAATACCACTCAACATTTCCATTTTCAGAACCTGAGTGATCTTGTAAATCAAAAAAACAATGCTGATTCCAATAAAAATATTGATGGCTACGGTGCCTTTCAAAAGCTTGTATACATAATACAACAAAACACCTACCAATGTAATGTCGAGAAAATCTAAGAAAGTAAAGTCTATAAAATCCAAGGGACCAGAGTTTTTGTAAAAATAGCAATTATATCCGAGTGTTCTATTTTAATACGAATAAACCATGAGTAGCGACCAATTCGGATACATGCCGCTTTATTTTAAATGGGCAGGTATCACACAAACGGGTATGGGTTGCATTTTGTGCTGATTAGCGGTATTCAGTCGGATGTAAATATCATAAACTTCTTTTTCACGGTCAGAAAAATCAGTGTTGTGCTTGCCTGCATTTTGCATTTTCATTGCCCATTCCAATTCGTCATAACTAGCTCCCAATTGGTCTTCATCTGTTCGAGAGTCACCAAAAAGTCCATCTGTAGGTGCTGCTTTTTGAATGGAATCAGGCACTCCCAAAACTACTGCCAAAGCAAACACTTCCGATTTTAACAAATCCGCAATGGGACTGACATCTACTCCACCATCTCCATATTTGGTATAAAAACCAACACCAAAGTCTTCTACCTTGTTACCTGTCCCCACCACCAAACTCGAATGCATGCCTGCAATATAATAGAGGGAAGTCATTCGCATGCGCGCCCTTGTGTTTGCCAAAACCAAAGCTTTCAATTCCGTTGATTCAGAAGCGGGGACCGCTTTTTGAAAAGTTTCGAATGGCGCTGTCAAATCTGTTCGAACACTTGAAACATTTGGATACCTGCCTTTCAATTGTTCGATGTGTTCCAATGCTCTTGACACTTGATTCGCATCTTGATGTATTGGCATTTCAACACAAATTGTCGGAAATCCCGTTTTGGCACATAACGTGGAAGTAACAGCAGAATCTATTCCTCCAGAAACACCTACCACAAATCCTTTGACACCACTCTTTTGGGCATAGGACTGCAACCAATTTACAATATGACTTGCTACTTTTTCAGAATTCATTATCAATTGTTTTTAGTATTTTTGACATTGTTTCAGCAAAAATAAACAATTATACAGTTCCGATATACTCTTTGAAAAGTTTCCTATAAGGAATTACAAAAAAACAGTTTAAAAGATGTCGTTCGTCAGACTTTAGAAGAATCACACTCATGAAAAAACTTAGCATACTTATCCTTGTTGGCCTCTTGTTTGTCAATTGTAAAAAAGAAAAAACACTTTTGCAAAAAATCAAAACCCAAAATATTGAAACCAAATTTATAACCTTTCACAAACAGTTTTACGAAGCCGATGAAGAAGTTTTGGCACAACTCAAGTCAAGGCATCCCTTTCTCTTTCCCAATACCACAAGCGATCAAGTATGGCGCTCCAAAATAAACAACCCAGAAGAACGGGAACTATTTAGAATGGCAGACAGCATCTATGGAGATTTGACCGAGGAAAAAGAAAAACTCAACCTTTTATTCAAACACATCCGCTATTACAATTCCAACTTTACCCCTCCTAAAACCTTCAGTTTGATCACGGGTCTCGATTACGAAAACAATGTGATTTATGCAGACTCACTTCTTTTTATTTCATTGGACATGTATCTGGGGAAAAATGCAGAGCCGTATGACAGCTTTCCTCCTTATATAAAGAACAACTTCACAAAAAAAAACTTGTTGGTAGATGTCGCAAGAGAGATCCTCCAAAAAAAATTCATTTACAAAAACGGACGCTCATTTTTAGAAACAATGTTGTACCATGGAAAAGAAGTGTTTCTGTTGTCTACTGTTTTGCCCAATTACAAGATACAAGAACTCATGGGGTATCAAGATGAAAAATACCAATGGGCCGTTGAGAATGAAGCAGAAATATGGAGTTATTTTATCCGTAAAAACCTTTTGTATAGTACCGATCAAAAACTAAACCCTCGTTTTATTGACAAAGCTCCTTTCTCTAAATTCTATTTGGACAGTGATCGATTGACACCAGGAAGTCTTGGTGTGTGGATTGGCTACAAAATTGTACAATCTTTTGCAGACAACAACGATGTCTCACTTCAAGAATTGTTAGCATTGAATGCAGAATCCCTCTTTCGAAACTCAAGGTACAAGCCCCAAAAATAAGATCCCTTTTAAAAGAGAGCGTACTTTTCTCCTGTTTTTAAAACCCCCATTCCTTGACGCAATGTTGTTGGTGTAATTCGGTT
>DLQL01000024.1 GCA_002477565.1 Flavobacteriaceae bacterium UBA7433 | reverse complement strand
ATGTTGGTTTCTGCTTGGAATCCAAGTGTCTTGCCAGACACCTCTGTTTCTTTTGCAGAAAATGTGGCCAACAACAAGGCCGCTTTGCCTCCTTGCCATGCTTTTTTTCAATTTTATGTCGCAGAGGGAAAACTCTCTTGCCAATTGTACCAACGAAGTGCCGACATCTTTTTAGGAGTGCCGTTTAACATCGCCTCCTACGCTTTGTTGACCCTGATGATTGCTCAAGTCGTAGGCTTGGAAGCCGGTGACTTTATCCATACTTTTGGAGATGCCCACATCTATACAAACCATTTTGAGCAAATCGAAACCCAATTGTCTCGATCCCCACGTCCACTGCCCGTTATGAAAATCAATCCTAAAATCCAGTCAATTTTTGATTTTACTTACGAGGATTTCACCTTGGAAGGTTATGACCCGCACCCTTTGATTCGCGGTGCCGTTTCTGTCTAATTCATACTTTAAAAGCACATCCTATTCATGACGACCCTTATTGCCGCCATCGCAAACAACAACGCACTCGGAAAAGACAACGATCTGATTTGGCACCTCCCCGCAGATTTGATCCGATTTCGTCACACCACTACCGGACACCACATTCTGATGGGAAGAAACACCTATGAGTCTATTGGCAAACCACTCCCCAACAGAACTTCTGTCATCATCACTCGCAATGCAAACTACAAAGCTGAAGGTTGTATTGTGGTCACTTCTTTGGAAGCGGCATTGGAAATAGCCAAAGAGGATTCCAGTCCATTTGTGATTGGAGGGGCGCAAATCTACAGAGAGGCCATCAACCTCGTGGACCAATTGGACATCACCGAAGTTCACCACGATTTTGAAGCCGATGTGTTTTTTCCGGAAATTGACAGTTCGGTCTGGAAAGAAACTCGAAGAGAACGGTTTGAAGCGGATTCAAAAAACCCTTACCCTTATAGCTTTGTAAGCTACCAAAGAAGATGATACTGTTTCAATAAGCACAAAAAAAAAGGGGTTATCAAGCGATGACCCCTTTTCTCAACTAAACTTAAACCATTTTTTTGAAGATGAACAACTTAAATACTGCAAAAGCTCTTTGAAGTAACCACTCTCCTTTTTTCAGTTGCAATTGATTGTTCTTTCAAACTATGGTACAAAGATACGACGGCATCGAATACAAATACATCGTCTTATTTACCTAGTATCTATTCTATTTTAACCATAATATTTAAGAGACATCTTGTTAACGATAAAATAACATAGAATCATTGGGTTTCCTTATCTTTGTTGTTGTGAAAACAAAATGCTTATGTTGCCCAACAAACCGACCTTAAAAAAAATAGAACCTGACTTTGGAAGTTCTTTTATCATCAAGCAATACAAAGAATCTGTCAAAGGTCGCGTTCCCTTTTGGCATTTCCATCCGGAATTGGAGTTGGTATACGTGATCAATGGCGGTGGAAAACGACACATAGGAAACCACATTTCCTATTTCAAAAACAGCCAACTCATTCTCATTGGCTCAAATTTGCCCCACATGGGATTTACTGACAGACTGACCATCAATGGTTCAGAGACAATTGTTCAGATGAAACCCGATTTTTTAGGAGAGGCTTTTTTCCATTTGCCAGAAACACACGCCATTCAAAAATTATTTGAACGGGCAAAAATGGGTGTCATTTTTCATCCTGAAATCAAAAGAGAAATCGGGCCATTGATTGAAGAATTGGGAAACAAAAAAGGGTTCAAAAGAATGCTTTCTTTTCTTAAAATTCTTCAGAAGCTCGCCAAAACCAAAGATTACTCCCTATTAAACGTGCAAGATTTTGGAGTTGAAATCTACCAACAGGACAACGACCGTGTGGATCGTATTTTCAAATACATCACAAATCATTTTCAGGACCACATCAGCTTGGACGAAATTGCCGAACTGGTCAACATGACCCCTCCCTCCTTTTGTCGCTACCTGAAAAAAGTTACTGGAAAAACCTTTACGGCGCTGGTGAATGAATACCGCATCGTACACGCTTCCAAATTGCTGACCGAAAAGCCAACAAGCATCACGGATATCTGTTATGAAAGTGGTTTTAACAACTTTTCGCATTTCAACAAATTGTTCAAAAATACGACTGGCAAGAGTCCTTCCGCATACAGAAACGAAATGAAACGCTTGATTTCTTAATTTGCACCCTTCGTGACTTCCTCTTGGTGAAGAGTCTCAATCTGCATCCGACAAGTTGGCAAACATGTTTTCTTTTTGAATCCACAAATCATGTGCTTGTGCCAGCGTCACCATCCGAAAACGCAAGCAGTCTCCCGGTTTTTGCTGTGCCAAAAAAGAAAGGTCTGCAGAAATAACGTTGGCAATTCTCGGATATCCTCCAGTGGTTTGTGCGTCGGCAAGCAAGACGATCGGCTGCCCGTTTGGAGGCACTTGAATGGTTCCAGGCACGATTCCTGAGGAAAGTAAATTAACCGGATGAAAGGTTTGGAGCGCCAGTCCTTCCATGCGGTAGCCCATGCGGTTGCTGGCTGTAGCAATCTTATATTCACTTGTCTCAAAAGAAACCAAACTCTTTTTATCAAAAAGAGTGTTTTCAGGTCCAGGCAACACACGAACTGCCAAGGTTTTGGTTGCTTTGCAATGCAATCGACTCGGTACTTTTCTCAGTTGAAAGGCCTTGGGATTGCCAAGTGGAATGCAGTCTCCTTTTTGCAAGGGCACTCCGGAAAGCCCGCCTACTTTTGCCTCGGTATAAGTTGCAGTGCTGCCCATCATTTTGGGAAGACAAAGTCCACCTGAAAAAGCCAGGTAAGCCCTACAGCCTTTAATGCATTTGCCAAATTGCAACACGGCATCTTTGGGAACAGAAAGTGTTTGGTTTGTTGGGACAGGTTTCCCATTCAAAAGGGGTTGCAAATCGGCACCTGTAATGCCAATCATGGTGGCGCTGTGAAATTTTAGAACCGGTCCTTTTAGTGTAATTTCCAATACGGCCTCTTGCTTTGTATTCCCCACCAACCAATTGGCCAAGCGATAGGCATCGGTGTCGAGTACCCCAGAAAGTGGCATCCCATAAGACCGGTAGTGGGCCCTTCCAGCATCTTGAATCAAGGTATAAAAACCGGGCTGTGTGATGGATATCATCGGTTGTAATTTTTAAATTCCTCCAAATCAATGCTGTAAAACTGTACCACATCTCCTTGGTTGACAAGAAAATGGGCGTCTTTGTTGTGTCTGTCAAAAATGGGAACCGGTGTTTTTCCAATCAACTGCCACCCCCCAGGACTGTCCACAGAATATACGCCTGTCTGTTCGCCAGCAATGCCAACAGCTCCCGATTCAATTCGAAGCCTGGGACTTTCTTTCCGGGGGCAAAAAAGACGTTTGTCCATTCCAGCCAAATAAAAAAACCCAGGCGTAAAACCCAACATAGAAACGCGGTAGGACTGTTCGGTATGCAAGCGGATAATTTGAGCAGCACTCAAACCAGTATGTGCTGCGACCTGCTGCATGTCAATGCCAAAAACAGGATCGTAACAAACCGGAATTTTGACCACTCGTTCCGGTCCTACTGATCTCGGTTCAACCTTCATGCCCTTTAAAACTCCCAGCAACTCCTCGTATGAAATTTCTGAGGGCTTGTACAAAATAGTCAGCGTCGTGTAGGCAGGAATCAAGTCTGCAACATAGGACAAGTTCACTTTCCTTAGGTGTGCTGCCCAGGCCCTGACTTCAAGCTGTACTTTTTCGGTGTACACCTCTCCAAAAGTGAGCAAGATGGCTGCATCACCAAAATTCTGATATCCAATCATTGTGAAAAAGCTTTTACACGGATTCCATGGTTTTCAAAAGCTGCCCGCAAAGCCATCAACAATTCCAGCGCATTTTTTGTATCTCCATGCACACATAGGGTATCTGCAACAATGGGAATCTCGCCGTTATTTGAGGAAACAGCCCGCCCCATCTGCACGATGTTCAAGCTTTGTTCGACCACCAAAGAAAGATCGGTGAGTACGGCATTCGGTTGGTCTCGAGGTAGCAGAGTGCCTTGATTTGTATAGGACCTGTCTGCAAAAGCTTCTCTTACAAAAGGGAGTTGCACATGCTGCGCTGCTTTTTCCATCTCGGATTGTGCCATACCGACAAACAACAAATCAAATTCCTGAATGACTTCAGCGACCTGAACGGCGAGGTCAAAATCAACTGCCGCGGCATTGTAAAGGGCGCCATGGGGTTTGACATGTGCCAAAGGAACTCCCTGCAACTTGGCCATTCCTTGCAAGGCAGCGATTTGATACCGCAAACAGGCTTTCAATTCCTCTGAAGAAAGGCGCATGTATGTGCGTCCAAAATTTTCGAGGTCTGGAAAGGAAGGATGTGCGCCCACCTGTACTTGGTGTTTGGCTGCCAACAAAAGGGTGTTTTCAATGGTTTTGGGATCGCCTCCGTGAAACCCACAGGCGATGTTGCAAGAGCTGATCAAAGGCATAAGTTGCGCATCTTTTCCCACCAAACGATCGAAGTAGGTTTCTCCGACATCGCAATTCAAATCTATCTTCATTTTTTTATTTGTAAGGTAAAATGACACGCTCAGGAACAAAGGAATGTCCTTTAAAATTCGGGTTCTTTTTTTCTAAAAACCCGATTCAAAAACGATGTTTAGTTGATGTCCAACACAAAAGGCATTCTTGCTTGGATTCCTTCGATATTTCTCAAGTTGTGTATTTTCTGAAACAGTGAAAAATTGGCATCTCCAACCCATTCTTTCAACAGCCCTTCTTTGGCATTCAGAAAAGGCATGCTTTCAAAAACCTCACTCAATTCTTTTTCGTAGGAAGGATAGTTTTTGATTTTGTAGGTCGTTACTTCTGCCAAGGAGGCGGCCAATGCTACCGCTCGGTCCAACCCTCCCAATTCGTCAACCAGCCCTTGCTCCAAAGCCTGTGTTCCTGACCAAACACGGCCTTGGGCGACTTCATGTACCTCATCAAAGGTCATGTTTCTTCCTTTGGCCACTTTTCCGACAAAGGTCTTGTAGATGTTGTCTACCCCTTCTTTGGTCAAGGCGTAAAAGGAGGCGTCTATGGGGTGAAAAGGACTGTAGCTGGCAGGAGAATTTGTGGCTACTTTTTCTGAATAAACACCCATTTTATCTGTAAGCTGACTGATGTTTGGCAACATTCCAAAAACGCCAATGGATCCAGTAATCGTGGTTGGTTCCGCCACAATTTTATCGGCATTGCAAGCGATGTAATACCCTCCAGAAGCAGCGAGGTC
>DLQL01000036.1 GCA_002477565.1 Flavobacteriaceae bacterium UBA7433 | reverse complement strand
TTGGCATTTTTTGCCGCATCTGATGGGATTGTCAATGAGAATTTGGCAGAAAATTTTGTGAGTGAAGTGCAGTATTCTGAAGCGAAATTTTTCTACGGATTTCAGATCATGATGGAAAACATTCACTCAGAAGTGTATTCTTTGCTGATTGACACCTATGTAAAAAACGAAGCAGAGAAAGACCAATTGTTTCGTGCAATTGAAGTGTTTCCTGCCATCAAGCTAAAAGCTGAATGGGCTTTGAAGTGGATTGAGTCGGATTCTTTTGCGGAAAGATTGATTGCTTTTGCTGCGGTAGAAGGCATCTTCTTTTCAGGAAGTTTTTGCTCTATCTTTTGGTTGAAAAAGAGAGGATTGTTGCCAGGATTGGCTTTTTCTAATGAGTTGATCTCAAGAGACGAAGGCTTGCACTGTGATTTTGCAGTTCACTTGCACAACCACCACATCGTCAACAAAGTTCCAAAGGAACGCATTACGGAAATCCTTGTAGACGCTTTGAATATTGAACGCGTCTTTATCACAGAGTCTTTGCCTGTGAGTTTGATTGGAATGAATGCCAAATTGATGACGCAATATTTGGAATTTGTGACCGATAGATTGTTGACAGAATTTGGATGCGACAAAGTGTACAATGCGTCCAATCCTTTTGATTTTATGGAAATGATTTCCTTGGAAGGAAAGACCAATTTCTTTGAAAAACGCGTTTCTGAGTACCAAAAAGCTGGAGTCAAATCCGGAGGTACTGGAGCGATCAGTTTTGATGCCGATTTTTAGAAACCCTACAGTATAAAGGCTTAGCATTCCAAAAGCCCGTTCATTTGTAGTCACATTCGTTTTTTTAAACGAATGCGAGAATGACTCTGTTTGCTAAAAAATATTAACCAAAAACAAAACAAAATCAACTTATGTTTGTATTAAAAAGAGACGGAAAGAAAGAGCCCGTGATGTTTGACAAAATCACTGCGAGGGTGCGAAAAATATGTTATGGATTGAACCCCTTGGTAGATCCTGTAAAAGTAGCCATGCGAGTGATCGAAGGATTGTACGACGGAGTGACGACATCCGAACTCGACAATTTGGCTTCAGAAATTGCTGCTACCATGACCACCGCACACCCTGACTACGCAAAGCTAGCAGCTCGAATCTCCGTGTCCAACCTACACAAAAACACCAAAAAAACATTTTCCGAAGTGATGGAAGATTTGTACACCTATGTCAATCCAAGAACGGGTAAAAAAGCCCCTTTGCTTTCCGATGAGGTGTACAAAATCATCAAAGACAATGCAGACTTCTTTGATTCTACCATCATCTACAGCAGAGACTTCAACTACGATTACTTTGGTTTCAAAACCTTGGAACGCTCTTACCTGCTCAAATTGAATGGAGAAATTGCAGAACGTCCCCAACATATGTTGATGCGGGTCGCCATCGGTATCCATATGGAGGATATGGAAGCGGCCGTAGAAACCTACGAGTTGATGAGTAAAAAGTTTTTTACACACGCCACTCCGACACTCTTCAATTCGGGAACTCCAAAACCTCAAATGTCTTCCTGTTTCTTGTTGCAAATGCAAGACGACAGCATCGACGGAATTTACGACACCTTAAAACAAACAGCCAAGATTTCACAATCTGCCGGAGGAATTGGTTTGTCTGCTCATAACATTAGAGCTACTGGTTCCTACATCAGAGGAACCAACGGAACTTCCAATGGAATCATTCCAATGCTCAAAGTATACAACGACACAGCGCGGTATGTAGACCAAGGAGGAGGAAAAAGAAAAGGGTCCTTTGCCATCTACCTCGAACCTTGGCATGCGGATGTTTTCGAGTTTTTGGATTTGAGAAAAAATACAGGAAAAGAAGAAATGCGTGCGCGTGATTTGTTTTTGGCTTTGTGGATTCCAGATTTGTTTATGAAACGTGTCGAACAAAATGGCGAGTGGACTTTGATGTGCCCAAATGAGTGTCCCCACTTATTTGATTCGTACGGAGAAGAGTTCGAACGCTTGTACGAAGGCTATGAAAAAGCCAACAAAGGTCGCAAAACCGTCAAAGCTCGTGAGCTGTGGGAGAAAATATTAGAAGCCCAAATTGAGACGGGAAATCCCTACATGTTGTACAAAGATGCAGCCAACAGAAAATCCAATCAGAAAAATTTAGGAACCATCCGTTCTTCAAATTTGTGTACGGAAATCATGGAATACACTGCAAAAGATGAGGTAGCTGTATGTAATTTGGCTTCCATTTCGATCCCTATGTTTGTCAGTGAAGGCAAGGACGGAAATAAATTTTTCGACCACAAAAGACTCTTCGCTGTCACCAAAAAGGTCATCCGAAACTTGGATACGGTCATCGACAGAAACTACTATCCTGTCAAGGAAGCGGAAAATTCAAACCTGCGCCACAGACCCGTAGGATTGGGAATTCAAGGATTGGCAGATGCCTTTATCATGTTGCGCATGCCCTTTACCTCTGAGGAAGCAAAAAAACTCAACCAAGACATCTTTGAAACCCTTTATTTCGCCGCTGTTACTTCTTCTATGGAAATTGCAAAGGCAAAGGAACCCTATTCGACTTACAAAGGATCGCCGATTTCACAAGGAGAATTCCAGTTCAATATGTGGGGAGTCAAAGAAGAAGACCTCAGCGGAAACTGGAATTGGTCAAAACTGAGAAAAGACATCAAGAAGCACGGGGTTCGAAACTCTCTTTTATTGGCACCAATGCCCACCGCTTCTACTTCCCAGATTCTTGGAAACAACGAAGCGTTTGAGCCCTATACGTCCAATATCTACACCCGAAGAGTCTTGTCAGGCGAATTTATTGTCGTCAACAAACACCTCTTGGAAGACTTGGTCGCACTCAACCTTTGGGACAACAGTATGAAAGAAGACATCATGAGAGCCAACGGATCCATCCAACACATTGAGGCCATCCCTCAAGAGTTGAAAGAACTTTACAAAACCGTTTGGGAGTTGAGTATGAAAGACATCATCGACATGTCACGTCAGCGCGGATATTTTATTGACCAATCACAATCTTTGAACTTGTTCATGAACGATCCAGATTACTCCAAATTGACCTCCATGCACTTCTATGCTTGGAAATCAGGATTGAAGACAGGAATGTATTATTTGAGAACGAAGTCCGCTGTAAATGCCATCCAGTTCTCATTGTCTAATGACAAACAAGAAAAACCGGCAGCGAGTGAAGAAGGAGAAATGTCTCCAGAAGAATTCAGAGAGATGCTGACACAGTCCAAAGACAATCCAGACGATTGTTTGATGTGTGGCTCTTAAACAGCTTGCAAATAAAAAAAGGAACTCATTTGAGTTCCTTTTTTTATGGGCGAAAACTACGCTCAAAAAGCCAGTTGCATTCGGAATTCAAAAGCCGCTCTTTTTCAGATGCATAAATACAGATTTTGAGTGATACAAGATAAGAAAATCCCTTTTCGAGTTTTGTCAAAATGACTGAAAAAAGCATAGAATTTTTGAAAAATAGGGG
>DLQL01000022.1 GCA_002477565.1 Flavobacteriaceae bacterium UBA7433 | reverse complement strand
GAAAACCAAAGCAATGACATTGTTCAATTGCTCTCTAGAAAGTGGGAGATATACGACAGCCTCAATCAAAATGAAATCGTCATCGGAGATGGTGTTGTGGGACAGGTTCCAGTTTTAGAACCCGACGAAAAGTACACCTACCAATCCAACTGCTTGCTAGTTTCTTCGATTGGCGCGATGAAAGGATACTTCAACATGGTCAATTATACGGACAAATCTACTTTTAAGGTGTTTGTTCCTACCTTTCAGTTGGCCAACAAAGAGGTATTGAATTGAAAGCGCAGCCAAGAATTTCAAAAGACAATGCCCTACAAATCACTTCCCTTCTTTGAAACACAAAAAGAGAGACCCTGTTTTCAAAACTATTAAGTACCTTTGAAACTTTTCATCAAAGAACTTGAAAAGCAGCAGATTTACAATCATCTCATGCAAAGAACAGCCACTCATTTTAACATTCAAGAAACCCCATTTGTCAAAGAGCAAATCTTAAATTGGGCGCAGAAATTTGAAACCATTGTATGGTTGGACTCAAACAACCACACAGGAAAACACGCAGCGTACGAAGGTGTTTTGGCTGTCGGTGTTCAAAACGAACTCTTAAGCTCCTCTACAAATGCTTTCGATCAATTGAAAACTTTTCAGTCCAAATACAAAGACTACCTTTTTGGGTTTTTAGGCTACGATTTGAAAAACGACGTCGAACAACTGACTTCGGAAAACCACGATCAGCTGGATTTTCCGGATTTGTATTTTTTCCAACCTCAAAAACTCATCTTTGTCTCAAAAGAACGACTTACTTTCAAATACCTGGTGGCATTTGAAGACGAGATTGCGGAGGATTTTCACGAAATCAAACAGACTAAAGAACCCAAAGTCACACCCGCACAACAAAAGATCGAGATTCAATCTCGGATTTCTAAAAAATCTTACCTCCAAAAAGCAGGGCGTTTTTTAGACCACATCCACAGGGGCGATCTCTATGAGGCAAATTTTTGCCAAGAGTTTTACACAGAAAAAACAACGATTGACCCCTTGCTCGTATACCGCAATTTGAACCGAATTTCAAAAGCGCCTTTTGCCGCCTTTTTAAAGTACCAAAACAAACATGTCCTTTGCGCATCGCCAGAGCGCTATTTAAAAAAAATAAAAGACACTCTTATCTCACAACCCATCAAAGGGACTGCAAAAAGAGCTGCCTCCAAAGAAGAGGATGCGCTTATCAAACAGCAACTTCAAAACGACACCAAAGAAAAGGCGGAAAACATTATGATCGTAGACCTCGTTCGAAACGACCTTTCACGAATCGCTCACAAAGGGAGCGTACAGGTAGAAGAACTTTGCAAAGTCTATAGCTTTCAACAGGTACATCAAATGATCTCTACCATTCGCGCCAAAGTACCTCCAAAAACTCATCCCGTAACGCTTCTTCAAAACACCTACCCCATGGGAAGCATGACTGGCGCCCCAAAAGTAGCTGCAATGGCACTTATCGAAAGAGAGGAAGAAACCAAAAGAGGCTTGTATTCCGGGTCCATCGGTTATTTTAGCCCCGAAGGAGACTTTGACTTCAACGTAGTGATTCGCAGCATTTTGTACAACCGAGAAAACCGATACACCTCTTTCTCCGTAGGGAGTGCCATCACCGCACAATCCATTCCAGAAAAAGAATGGGAAGAATGCCTCTTAAAAGCAAAGGCCATGCGAGAAGTTTTGCGCTGAAAAAGAATTTTACATTGCTTTGGACATTCGCTAAAAAAGAATCGGCGTTCCTATGTCGTAAATTCTTATATTTGAATAGCAAAAACCGACAATCTTTGCTTACAAAAATCAAACAAACCAATACCTGTGCTCGAAAATTTCGACAAACACCTTAAAGAAAACTTCCCCCTCTTACAAACACGTTCGCTCCTACTTGCCATTTCTGGAGGACTGGACAGTGTTGTGATGCTGCATTTGATGCGCAAGTACGCTAAAAATTGCACCATCGCCCATTGCAATTTTCAACTGAGAGAAACTGAAAGTGATCTCGATGCTCTTTTTGTAAAAAACCTAGGAGCTTCCATGAAAATCCCTGTGGTTTCTGTCAATTTTGAGACCGAAGCCTATGCCGATGAATACAAAGTTTCCATTCAGATGGCCGCTCGAAAATTGCGGTACGATTGGTTTCAAAAAGTAAAGAAAGAACGCAACATTGACTTCATCTTGACAGGACACCACAAAGAAGATGCTCTCGAAACCTTTTTAATCAACCTTACTAGAGGGACGGGACTAGATGGCCTTCTGGGCATTCCTGAAGTCAACGAATCGACGGTTCGGCCATTGCTGAAATTCACACGGGATGAGATTTTTGACTTCGCTAAAAAAAACAACATCGGATGGAGAGAAGACCAAAGCAACAAATCCATCAAATACATTCGCAACAAAGTTCGACACAAAATCGTTCCGGTATTGAAAGAACTCAATCCCAGCTTGCTAAAATCCTTTGGCAACACCCTCGAAAACCTGCAGCAAAGTCAACTTTTGATTCAAGACCGCATTGAAAACATCGAAGAACAAGTCGTCACAAAAGAGGCTTCAGGAATGCTAAAAATAGACGTCAAGAAAATTCAAGCGCTCAAAAATCCCAAAGCACACCTCTATGAGTTGCTGAAATCCTATGGATTCAATTCCAGCAAAGAGCTTGCTCAACTACTTGAAGCACAAGCGGGCAAACAACTTTTTTCAAAGACACACCGGCTGTTAAAAAATCGGGGGGAACTCCTCTTGATCCCAATCGAAGAACTTCAAGAAAGCGGTCTTTTCTTTCCTCAAAACAGCTCCAAAATCATATCTCCTATCAACTTGTCTCTTGAAGATACTTCCAAAACAGGAGCCTTCCAAGAGAACACCGCATACCTCGATAAAAATTTGTTAAAAGGAGATTTGTGCGTCCGAAAATGGAAAAAAGGAGATTACTTTTACCCCATTGGAATGACTGGCAAGAAAAAAGTGAGCAAATATTTTAAGGATGAAAAGTTCTCGCTGTTTGAAAAAGAAAAAACCTGGCTACTCTGCAACGGAGATGCAGTTGTTTGGATTATCGGAAAGCGATTGGACGAACGCTTCAAAGTAAGCGAAAAAACAACCCGTATTTTAAAAATATCACTAAAAAACTGAATATAAAAGCACATCGGCAGCAAAGCCTTGCAAAGAGGCACAGTCGTGTACAAAAACCTTTATAAGCCCTGAAAGAATGAACAAATTGCTTGCGACCCTCACGTTTTTAATAGGAATTGTTCTTCAACTTTCTGCCCAGGAAAGCACGCTTTTATGGGAGACCCACATTGAACAAGACAACGCTTCCGAATACGTATTGGTCCTGAAAGCCTCCTTAAAAGAAGGCTGGCATCTGTACTCGCAACACCTGCCTGAAGGAGGTCCCCTGGCCACTGAAATCTCTTTCGAAAACCCCGAAGGCAATTTCCTGCTACTTGGAGAAACTCAGCAAGGAAAAACCCAGCATTCCTACGAAGAAATCTTTGACATGGAAACGGCCTATTTTGAAAAAGAAGCCATTTTTAGACAACGCATCTCTTTGACTTCCGACACAAAAACACCGATCAAAGCGATCGCTGCTTATCAAACATGCAATGATGTAGCCTGTACTTTTGAACCTGGTGAAGAACTGATGTTTTTCTTTGAAAACACTCCTGTTACCGACCAACAGAAAACAGTCGGTGCCGACAGCAAAGCACAGACGGAAGCGCTGAATTTAAAACTAAAAAACAGCGAAGAGTTTTTGGATTCCAATTCAAAGACTAAAAAAGAAGACAAAGACTTGACAACCCTCTTTTTATTGGGGTTTTTTGGAGGACTCATCGCTTTACTGACTCCCTGTGTCTTTCCGATGATTCCCTTAACCGTCTCCTTCTTTACAAAACAAACGAAAAACCGAAGAAAAGGAATTTCCAACGCCCTTTTGTACGGGCTGTTTATCACAGGGATCTATTTGTTATTGAGTCTGCCCTTCCACTTTTTAGACTCTTTGGATCCCGAAATTTTAAACAGCATCTCGACGAATGTCTGGCTCAATGTGTTCTTCTTTGTGATTTTCCTCTTTTTTGCAATTTCCTTCTTTGGGTATTTCGACCTTACCTTGCCACATTCATGGTCCAACAAGATGGACAATGCGTCGAATATAGGCGGTATTGTTGGCACCTTTTTTATGGCCTTGACTTTGGCGATTGTTTCTTTTTCCTGTACCGGCCCTATCCTAGGCTCTCTTTTGGTAGGGGCCTTGTCTTCTGATGGAGGGGCGCTGCAACTCACCTTTGGCATGGTGGGTTTTGGAACTGCCTTGGCCTTGCCGTTTACCTTGTTTGCGTTGTTCCCCAACTGGCTCAATACCTTGCCCAAATCAGGTGGATGGCTGAATACCGTCAAAGTTGTGCTCGGATTTTTGGAAATTGCTTTGGCCCTAAAATTTCTATCCAATGCAGACATGGTGGCTCATTGGGGGGTCTTAAAAAGAGAAGTCTTTGTCGGGCTTTGGATCTTAGTTTTTATTGGATTGGCCTTGTATCTGATTGGAAAAATCAAGTTCCCACACGATGCCCCTATTCAAAAACTCAGTGGCGTTAGAATTGCCTCTGGTACGGCCTCTTTTCTCTTTGCTGCTTACTTAATTTCGGGACTGCTATTCAACACTTCACTCAACGCGCTCAGCGGTTTTGCCCCACCCAAATTTTACAGCCTTCAAAAAACAAAGACAGCATGTCCTTTGGAGTTGAATTGCTTCAAAGATTTTGAGGAAGGACGGGCCCATGCAAAATCCGTACAAAAACCAATTCTCTTGGATTTTACAGGATGGGCTTGTGTAAATTGCCGAAAGATGGAAGAAAATGTTTGGAGCACTCCTGAGGTATACAAAGAGCTCGAAAAATTTGTTTTGATTTCCTTGTATGTCGACGACCGCAAAGAGCTTCCTAAAGAACTGCAATTTGACTACCAAAAGGCAAATGGAAAAATAAAAAAAATTCGTACCGTTGGTTCCAAATGGGCTACGCTGCAAGCCATCAACTTTGCCACGGCATCTCAGCCCTTTTATGTTCAACTCTCTCCAGATATGGAATTGTTAAATCATCCTGAAAAATACACCGACAAAAGGAGCTATTTGAAGTGGTTGCAAGAAGGTTTGGAACGTTTTGAGAAATAAGCAACTACTCAGATCCTTTAAAGCTTTTGCACTCGATTGGCTTGCAGCACATAGGTCTCTTGGCTTTCGGGACAGGTGGCTTCGCCTGAGTTACCAAAATCCAAACGGTGGCCGTATTCACTGACCCAACCGATTTGACGGGAAGGGTTGCCAACGACCAATGCATAAGGCAAGACTTCTTTGGTTACAACCGCACCCGCACCAACCAAAGCATATGCTCCAATAGTGTTGCCACAAATCACCGTGGCATTGGCGCAAATACTCGCACCTTTGCAAACTTTTGTAGTCTTGTATTGTGTTTTTCGAACAATGGCACTCCTCGGATTGCAAATATTGGTAAACACCATAGAAGGGCCTAAAAACACATCGTCTTCGCAGGTAACACCGGTATAAATGGACACGTTGTTTTGGACTTTGACATTGTTTCCTAAAACCACTTCGGGAGACACGACCACATTTTGTCCAATGTTACAGTCCGCTCCAATAACGGCATTGCTCATGATGTGACTAAAATGCCAAATTTTAGTCTGCGCACCAATGGAACAACCTGCATCGAGGACCGCTGTTTCATGTGCAAAATAGGTGTCTTCCAATTTCATTTTCTCAAAATACGAATTGTTGAATAGCGAAAATACGACATAATCCTTAAAAATTCGAAAATTCCTGTCCTTCCTATTGAGGAAGGAACAAAGTACTTGGAATAAGTACAAAAAAAAAGGATGCCAAGTAGGCATCCTTTTTTGTATCAATTATGAGCGATTGTTACTCAACCATAAATGCAATGGGCAACGAATAACGAACCCCTACAGGTCTTCCTCGTTGTTTTCCTGGAATCATTCTCGGCAGTGTTTTTACAGCTCTTTCGGCTTCTTTCTGCAATCTTGGATGGGGTGCTCTTGCACGTACTTCTGTAATAGCGCCCGTCTTGTCAATTTTAAACATCACATAAATTCGTTTTTTTCCGGAGGACAAGCCCAAGTCGGCTGCCAAACTCGAGTCAAATTTACGAATGACGTGCCTGCTGATTTTTTTAGAAAAACAAGCTTTCTTTTCTGCTTTGTTTCCTCTTTCACATCCTGGAAATACGGGAACATCTTCAATAATAGCAAAAGGAACGTCTTCAATCATATCTTCTCCTTCGTCCTCTTCAATAATTTCTTCTACCTCAACAGCTTCTTCTTCACTCGTTTCTGTAGACTCGATGACCGTTTCTTCCACTTCCTTTTCATCTTCAACAATCTCAATGATTTCTGGAGCAGGTGGTGGTGGTGGCGGTGGAGGTTTTACAGGCTCCAAACGCTGGGTAATGACCATCTCTTCATCCTCTTCACCAGACAAGGACGCAAGGCCCAAATCGTCTACTACTCTGTCGTATGTTTTGTGCTCTATCCCTACGTACACAAAAAAAAGCGCCAATACCAAGCCCAGTTGAACAAACAACTTGGTGTAGTTTTCTAAATTGGACTTTGGATGTTTTTTTATTTCCATTTTTGAAAAATTAATCAGTTTGCTAATTTACTAATTTTAGGATGACTTACACAAGTCTGATCTTATAAAAAACGGGATTTAGCGAATTCGTGAGGCTTCCAATTTAAAACCAACCTTTTACAGGTATTTCCGACGGGGGTTTTGGCCCACACTCCTTCCTTAAAAAACAATAAGGCCTTTACTTCCTTGTTTTTTTAAAACCATTTTCTAAAAAAAGGTTTCAATTTGTCAAAAAATAAAAATGCAAAAACACTGCCAATTGAATTGGCGAGCAAATCGAACAGCTCTCCAGTTCGGTACCCCGTAAAAAAAGCTTGTAGGATTTCAAGCAACAACCCAAATAAAAAGACAAAGAACACAACCCAATATCTCGATTTGAAAGGACTGCTTTTATTTTCGACTACCAAAAACCAACTAAACGTCAACACAAAATAAGCCGCCACGTGCTTCATCTTATCCATTCCAGAAAAAGTCAGGAATGACACTTTGACAAACCGAAGATTTGCCAAACTCAAATAAGCGACCAGAGCGGTAACAGCCAGTGCACTGGCGAAGTATTTAATTTCCGATGAGTGCTTTGTATCCATCTGCATCTAATAAGGTTTCAAATTGAGACAAATCTTCGGGTTTTACTTTGATCATCCAACCTTTGCCATAAGGGTCTGTATTGACCATTTCAGGAGCGTCTTCCAAGGCTTCGTTGAATTCCACAACTTCTCCAGCGATGGGCATAAACAGGTCCGAAACAGTCTTTACTGCTTCTACAGAACCGAAAACCGCATCCGCCGCCACAGTATCGTCCAAAGTATCCACGTCTACATAAACAATATCTCCCAGTTCACTTTGGGCAAAATCTGTAATTCCGATTACTAGGAAGTCTCCTTCTATTCGGACCCATTCGTGGTCTTTTGTATATTTTAAATCTGCTGGTATCTTCATTTGTATGTGTTTGATATTTAATTCCTAATCGTTTGTATGGATGTGTCTTTTAATTTTCAATTAGTTTCCAATATTGTACGTAATGCTCAAGCCTGCACTGATAGAGGTTCTTGGGAAAGACGTTGAAATCGCATATTTGGAAGCCGTTTGGTCGTAATAAAATGTCGCAATCAAATCTTTACTCATGTTGTAATCTGCAGAAAATTTCAACGTAAAGATATCTTGCCCTCCTGTGACCTGAGTACTTTGGGTGTCAATTGTCCGTATCGATGTTAAATTTTGTCGCAATGAGACATCGGCTTTCATGTTGAGGTCCCCCTTTAGTTGTCCTCTATTGCGTCCTCTCGAAGACCTGAGTTGTAAATTTTTGATGCGATAACCCAAGCCAAACACGTATTCCGTTCCACGAATGTCCGAAAGGGTGTTGTTGTTAAAGTTCAAACTCATGGCCCTGTCTTTGTTGACCTCGCCTCGAAAAGAAAGGGAATTTTTAAGTTTCAAATCTATTTTGACCAAAGGAGAAAAAGCGTCTATCAAACTGATGTTGGAGATGGTGTTTTTAGAAAAATAATTTCCATTTACATCTGTCGATGGAATGCCATTTGAATCCTCTTTGTACTGAATGTTGTTGCTGTAGTTCCCTATGGTGTAAGAAGACTTGTAGGAATGCGTGAGCACAAAGCTGGAAAACTTCTTTTTAAACCATTTCATCTTCATCAGTCCCTTGTATGTCATTCTCCAATTGGGCAACGGGATGTTTTTAAAGGGACTCAATCCTTCGGAACTCGCTGAAGTCCCACCATAAGCTGCTGTAAATGCTGGCAACAAAACCTCTTGACTGTTCAATCCATAGCCATTCGTTTCCAACCCATTTGCAAAAGCCAAACGCGATTGAATGGTGTTTCTATTTTCAATGAATTTTTGAAAGGTACTATCTCCATTGCCGTCAAAAGCAGTTTTGACCATGTTGTAACTCATACTGAAATTTCCAGTCTGAGCCAGCTGGGTGTTTTCAAGCGCTAAAAAATCATCGGACAGCTCCTCAGTACCGTTTCTATTCGTGACGGCGTCTATCTGTTGAGAAAGATTGCTCGTTTGTATCCTGTTGGCCAAAAGGGTAATGTCCAAATCTTTGATGGGCTTGACAGCAACCGTGAGGTCGAATTTCTCATAGTGCGTTTGCGCATAACTTCTGCTGTAATAAGGATCGTCCTCCACACCATTTGCGTAATTTACATTTCGTGTGGTCAACCAATTGTTTTCCAATGCCCTTTGACGGATGTCTACCTGACTACCAAATACAAAGCCGAGTGTGGGAGCCAACCCTCCAGTATACCGATCTCTTCCCAGAAATCCAACTGTAGGCACATAACCGGGCAATTGGGTTCCGTTGTTTTCCGTATAACTCATCCGGATGGTTTTTACGGAGGTCAATAAGCCGTGAGTTGCGTCAAATATTTTCTGCTTGGTAGATTTCTTCTTTTTAGACTTGCCGATGCCTCTTTTGCGAGCGCGAGTTGCAAATTTTGGTTTGCCGCTTTTTTTGACTGCCTTTTTGGCCTTTTTCTTTTTTGGAGCAAACAACTTGTCCAATCCCACCTCTTTGTAAAATGTTTTCATGTTGAAATTGGTGGACAAATTGTGGGTGTTGGCATTTTGAATCGTATTTCCTACACTCTCTAAAAAAGACTGAGACCCTGCTTGCCATTCAAAATCGGCAGCATAGGTGTAGTCTGCTGAGACAAAACTCAGTAAGGGCAATTTGTCAATCGGAATTTTATACGTGGCATCCAATTTTTGACTGTAATTGTTAACCCTTCCCAAATCAAAGAAATTGCTAAACAAGGTTACCTCATCAGAAGTTTCTTCGTCCAACTCGAAAGCATCGTAAATGTGTTTGTTAGCCGCTCTGAAATTCAATTTCAAAGCTTTGGTCAGGTTGTACCCAATTGTATAATCCCAATCGAACAAGAAATTGCGTTGTTTCAAAGTCGGCAATTGTGGCAATCCGGGAACCAAGTTTCGCGAGAGCTGTTCGTTGTAATTTCGAACGATGCTCGAGTTGACTCCAATAGAGGAGGGCAACAGGTTGAAATTGAAATCGCGCAGCAAAGCCAAGTAGCTCTTGCCTTTAAAAAACGAAGCCTTTTTAAAGGGCTCTATGGTTTTCGATGGAAAACTAAAGGCATAATTGGCGGCTGTCCGAACGTCCTGCACCAAGTGTTTTTCGATGTTGTAATCTTTGTGGAACTCTTCGTTGTAACTATAGGAAACCGAAAAATTTTCAACATCATAAGGCATGGGTGCTTTTTTTATTTCCCCTGTCCTTTCTTTTCTTACATTGATAAAACTAATGCTCTTCCTTTTGGTATAGTCCGTTGCATTTTTACTGTTTTCATTGATCTCTTTGGCATCCTCAAACAACACATCTTGGAACTGAGGGTCGTATTTGGGGTCTCTAAACTCTTCAGAAACGGCATAACTCATCGGAATCTTAATGCCCCAATTCTTCGGCATCAATTGTCCAATATTTATGTTGGTAGACACTCCGTACTGTTTGACATTTTCCTGACTTCTTTCATTGACACGTTGTTCTACATTTCCAAAGCCCATGGTCTGTACGCCTCCCGTCAAAGCAACATCTGCCAGCTCAGCAAAATTGGCATTGGCAGTCAAAACAGAAGCCCAACCACCTTGGTTGTCAAAGCCAGCTACCCGCAATTCGTTGAACCAGACTTCAGCACTTTGATTGGATTTGGAAATGTTTTTAACACCCAAAACGATGGTTTTGATGTTGGAGAGGTTTGGACTTCCTTTGACACGCATGCGCTTGACAGCTTCTTCGTCCTCGACAGGCAAAGGATACAACTGATTGAAATTGGAAGCGCCAAGCGCCCCATAACGTTCGACTTTGAGCTTGGCCAAAGCTTCCAAATCTACTTCAAAACTGTTGGATGCTGGCCAAATAGCGTCCGGAGAAAAACTGCCAAATGAAGTTGCTTTTAAAGGAACCTCTAACTGGTAAAAATTGTCGTTTAAATCCGATCCAATTCTCAAAACAGCCATGAGGTCGTTGTCATTGAGTTCCAAACCATTGAGCCCCTCTGCATGCACAAACATCTTTAACTTTTTAAACATGCGCAGATCTGTAATTGTATTTTTAAAAATAGCCCTTGCTTCCCCTGGTTCCAATGCCTTTACCACCATTGAGAGGGATTGTTCGTTTTGGTATTGAATGGAAGTACTCCCTTGCAATTGTTCTCTTACAATGCCTGGAGGCAACACATAAGGAATTGGGTCTCGGGTGTCATTCTCTTGGATATTGACAACCCCTACCGAAAAGTTGTTCAGTTCCTGGGTGTCCAAATCGTCAGAAGCAACAGGAAGGCCTCCGTGTAAGTTTTTGGCATAGCGCCTCCAATCGCCTCGAACCAATTGCAGCTGTCCAAAACGAAGTACAACTGGCGTTTTGAAATTAGTCAAAAACATGCGTGCAAACCGAATGGAATTGAAATCTGCAATTCCCCCCACAGGCGTCCCCGTATTGATTGGAATTCGAAACTGATACCACGTAATGGATTTGGAATCACCATTGCCAGTACTGGACTTTCTTGTCACCTTTTTTGTGTCCACAATGTGATTTTGACCGACCACCAAGTCGGAAGCATTCAAAGAAACGCGGTATTGGTAATACGCATCGATGGCATTCATTGTTTGGTCTTTGTTCACGTCTTCGACATCGGGAACCGTAGTCGCCGATGTGGGAAAAGACTCCGAACTCAAACCGGCAGTTGGAGAATTCCCTTCGGTGTTGTTGTAGTCTTTGTACCTCTTGAGAATCGAGGCGCTTTCTTGATCGTATTGGCTGCCCCTAAAAAAGCGGTAGTTGTCTGAAGATGGATCCTCCGAGCTGGAAAAGTTTGGGAATTTTAATTGCTCGTCCGCATCTCCCAATCCGTCCAATCCCACATCTTGTACCAATCGATCTGCATCGATTTCATTAAAGGTGTACAAGAAAGATTTGTTGGTCGGAACCACACCCCAATCGGTAGGTGCTGTGTTGTCCGGTGCACCGCTTTCTGGCATGCCGTTTTCATACATCTTGCGACCGTCTTTCAAAACATCTTCTGAAATATTTCCTAGGTTGAAATACAAGTCTCCCTCTTTGATAGGCAACCCGTTGAGGGGCCCGCCTTCTTCAGGAGTGATGGAATAGTTTTCATAAGGATCCTGCATCCAAAACTGTATGTATTCCACATTGGCTCTTTCGAAATCATTGGTCGTCAAACCTCTGGTAATCCCTCCCCAACGGTCTTGTGGATTGGACAAAGAACCGTCAGGATTTGTATTGGTATCGTAATTGTAGCTCCCTCGCTCACTTGGAAAGTACGAAAGGTCAAAGGTTCTTAATATATTGGTTTGGGTGATGTCCAAATCCGTTTGTGGGAAGAGCTCGTCGAATTCCACCCTACTGACTTCTGCTCTGGACAATTCTGCATTGTCAATATTCGAAGGTTGCAAGGAAGAGCCCCCGTAAAAAAGACGGTCGATGCTGTACCAAGCGAGTTTGGCCCGTTGTTTTCCACTTTCCACACCTGCCAAATCGCTACCAAAATCAAAAGAAACGCCACTACCAGCGTCGTTTACTGGGGTACTTGACAACTTCCATGCATTGGCATCCATCAAGCTGATGGGGATTTGAGAGCCTTCAAAATCATCGATGTACGTGGTCGCTTCTCCTCCGAGGTCGATGCCGCTTGGGGTTCCCGGCTTCAGATAGGCAACATCGCCTCGCAGAGACAGTCTAGAAGGAACATCCGTATCTTGAAAGGGCAATTTATTGACCAACTTCGTCAAAAAAGGCATTTCCGAATCATAGGTCATGCTCATTCCCAACATCGTATTGTTGATTGGATCCGATCCAAAGGCTGCTTTTTGAGTCAAGGGACGCTCGTTGACATTCAAATAAGTTGCTGTCATTAAAAACTTATCCGAAAATTTGTGTGCTACATCGATTCCAATGTATCGTTTTGTCTGTTGGTTGAACAGCGTGTTGTTTTCTAATGAAACTTGAACTGGCGCAGCAGATGCTTCAATGGCGGGATTGATGATCTGAACTCGTCCACTCATGTAATCCACCACATAATCTGAACCTTCACTCAGCAGAATCCCATTGGAAGTAACTTTTACTGATCCTTTGGGAACGTTGAACGCTCCTAGAGAAATGCCCTCACTGGCATCTGATTTGTAATACCCCTTTAACAGGTATTTGTCTTTGTTTTGGAAATTGGTTCTCGCCTGGGTTGGTGTGGTTGTATACAATTCGTTGAATACAAAAATAGCATCCTCAGAAGCTGACAATTTCGTTTGCAAATCCCGTCCAAAAGGTTCTAATGTTGGAAAGATAACCGTTCCCGTTTCAGACCTTACAGTGACTCCTTCTACATAATCAAAATACCCGTCTCCCTTCGGTTTTACAAAATTGTTTTGATCCAAAATATCCAAACGCATCAAATTCAAAAGCGTTTGGGTTGTGATGTTTTCTGTTTTCGCATTTTGAAGCGTATTGACCGGAACCCCTGTCTGATCGTCTTTGTACAAGACTTCCAAACGAAAGCCCTCAGACTCCATCTGATATGCCCCCAAAGAATAGACGTTTTTTAGCATCAGATCCCAAATGCGCATGGTCGGTTGTTTGACTTCGCTACGCAAGAGTTTCAAAACGATGTTTTCTTGCGAAGACAAGCCGTCGGTGGACAACTCCCCTACTTTGTATACCTCCTCACTTCCGATGGTGCTGTACTGGAAGGCAACCGCCAAGACATCGCCGTCAACCAAAGGGCGTTTCAAAGAAAGGAATCCCAATTGTGGATGAAACGTATAGTCATTGGGGCTCAATTTTTTTGCATTCTCCAAGATGGTATAGTCCGTTCCCTGCTGCATGCTGGAAGGCAAAACACTTTTGACCGTTCCAATAGAACGAATCCCATCTGTAAAAACGGAAGACAGGCTATTGGACGAATTGTCTGGATTTGGAGCGGATGCCGTTGCGATTACATCTGAGCTGGTAATGTTAGAAACACTCGGGTCATACACGTCAACACCAGATTCTCCCAAATCGGTAAGGGCTACGATGTTTCGCACATCGGTGGTATTGGTCGACCTGTTGGTCACCCACACCTCGACATTGATGATGTTTACAGGACTGTTGATCAGGGGGAATTGCTTCAAAGAGTTGTTGTACTGATTTCTAAAATAATGGGACAAAAAGAAATGTTTGTTGGCTTCGTATTGGGAAGTTTGCAACTCAAATTCATTCAAAGTAGCGCCTCCTTCAGCAGCAACTGTCTTCGTTTCCGATTTCTGTTGGGAAAAAACGGAAGTTACTGTCGTCTTCCCAAATTGCAAAATGGACTTCAGACCAAACAAACTTTGCGCACCAGAAATCAGGTTGTTGCTCACGTTCATGTTGGTGTTTCCCAATTCAATTTTTTTGACAATGTCGTCTTCGTCTTTCGAATCATAACCGTCTGAAAGACTTTTGACATCGTCGTAGGCAGACTTCACATTGTCAATTTTGGACTTGGCCTTGTTGTATTTGTCTTTCAAGCCGGAGGCATTTGATGGCATGGAAGGAATAAACTCCAACTTCACCATGTTTTGAAAATCAAAAGTAGACTTGGTATCGTAATTGGCTGCTACTTTGAGGCGCTCTCCTATTTTTGCAGCGACACTCGCCGTCACTTGCTGGTCGAAATCAAAGGTAAAATTCTTGCGATTTTCTTGAGAGAGCTGAGGATTCTCTATCTTTTGGTACAAGACCCCCAAGCGCAAACCGATGGTCCCTTGTGTATTGACTTCTATGGTGTTTCCTCCAAAAATGGATTTGAATAGAGAGGAGTTTACGTAGTATGTGGGCAGGAGGTTTTTTTGAGCTTCCTTACTGCCTTGTTTGTCGGAATTGAGCGCACTTATTTTTTGTTTGTAATAGTCGCTGATGTCTTCTTTGAGACGGTAGTCTTTGTACTCTTCCGCAGACATAAAAAGTGGTGTTTTGACGACGGTGTTTCCAAATTTTTCACGAATCACATAACGGTTGACTTCTTTTTCGAAAACCACCTCTTTGGACAGGGGCAAATTCAAAAACAAACTGCCTTTCTGGTGGCTTTTGAATTGATAAGGCAGGCTCGGAAGCGTGTCGTTTTTTTCATCGGGCTTTGTTTGTGCCAACAGACTCATCTGTAAAAACAGTGCGCTCAACAACAGCAAATACTTCTTGGATATGTAATTTCTCTTCTTTGACAATTTTAAAAACTTTTCAATGCTTTCTTAATCAATTCTTCCACGGACAACGAAGGGGTTTGTTGCAGAATTCGGTCCAAGACTTTTTCTGAAATTTTTCGAGCAAAGCCCAAGACTTCCAAAGCTGATAACGCTTCTTCTTTAAAAGTATTGTCCGACAAAAGAGTGTTTTCATCCAGATCAAAGGTTTTCAACACTTTGTCTTTCAAGTCCAAGATCAAACGCTGTGCTGTTTTTGCTCCAATTCCTTTGACAGATTGTATCACGGCCACATTGCCCGAAGCGATGGCTTGCTGAACTTCTTGAGGGTTCATGGAGGACAACATGGTCCTAGCGATACTGGGCCCTACACCAGAAACGGAAATCAGCAAACGGAAAATTTCCCTTTCTACCTTGCTGCTAAATCCAAACAAGGTATGGGAATCTTCTTTCACAGATAAATGGGTGTACACAGTCAACAATTCATCGTTTGGCAACAATCCAAAAGTATGAAGTGAAATGTGTAAAAGATACCCCACGCCATTGCAATCGACAATGATGTGTGTCGGGTTTTTCTCTACCAATCTTCCTTTTAATTGTGTGATCATCTTATTTCTGCGGTTTAATTTGAATGAATTGTCAGGCCAAAACGTCTGTTTCCAATGATTTTATGTTGTTTTTCTACGCGATTTATTTTGAGCATCTACAACTGCAACAGCTGCCATATTGACCATTTCGTCCACACTCGCTCCCAATTGCAAAATATGAGCAGGTTTTTTCAAGCCCATTAAAATTGGACCGACAGACTCGACCGCATTCAATTCCTTGATCATTTTATAGGTGATATTTGCGGCATCTAAGTTTGGGAAAATTAAAACATTTGGTTTTTTTCCTGCCAAATTAGAAAAGGGAAACTTGTCTTCTAACATTTCGGCATTCAGCGCAAAATCGACCTGTATTGGACCGTCCACAAGCAAATCCGGACAAGACTCATGAACCCTGCGAACTGCGACCTCCATCTTTTGCGCTCTTTCTGATTTGGAAGCGCCAAAATTTGCAAACGACAACATGGCCACGATCGGCTTGATGCCAAAGAGCTTGGCAACATTACTGGTGAGCTGTGTGATTTTCTCCAATTGCTGTGGTGTCGGATCGATATTGACCGTTGTATCTGCCAAAAACATAGGACCTCTTTTGGTCAACATCAAATTGGTCGCCGCGATTCTACTCACACCGTCTTGCATGCCAATGGCTTCAAAAAGAGGTTTTATCGAACTGGCATAGTTTCTTGAATAGCCTGTAATCATGGCATCAGCATCTCCTTGATTGACCATCATGGCTGCGAAATAATTGCGCTCACGCATCAATTTTCTCGCCTCCAACAAGGTAACCCCTTTGCGTTGGTTTTCTTTCCAATACAAATCGGCATAGCGAAATCTACGGGAGCGCTCTTCATCTGTTTTGGGGTTGATGATTGTTACATCTTGGTCAAAACCAATTTCCTTTTTGTGTGCCAAAATCATTTCTTTGTTTCCCAAAAGAATTGGAATCGCAATTCCTTCGTCAAAGACAATTTGTGCGGCTTTGGTGACGTTCAACTGATCTGCTTCGTTGAAGACCAAACGCTTTGGATTTGCTTTTGCACGGTCATGCAACATCCGAACTACTTTGTTGCTAGTCCCCAAGCGCTCCATGAGTTTGTCTTTGTAGCTGTCCCAATTTTGAATGGGCTGTTTGGCAATTCCTGAATCCATCGCTGCTTTGGCGATTGCTGGAGGGATTTCATAGATCAACCGCGGGTCAAAAGGTTTTGGAATGATGTAGTCTTTTCCAAAAGACAGGTTGGACTCTTCGTAAGCCAAGTTGACCTGTTCTGGAACGGTCTTTTTGGCCAAATCTGCCAAAGCGTGTACCGCCGCCATTTTCATTTCTTCATTGATTCCGGTAGCTCTCACATCCAAAGCACCTCTAAAAATAAATGGAAAACCCAAGACATTGTTCACTTGATTGGGATGGTCAGAACGCCCCGTAGCCATCAGGATGTCTTTTCGTGTTTGTATGGCGAGGTCGTAATTGATTTCTGGAGTGGGATTGGCCATCGCGAATACGATGGGATCGGTTGCCATGCTCAGCAGCATCTCAGGAGAGACAATATCCCCTTTGGACAAACCGATAAAAACATCTGCATCCTTCATCGCATCTTCCAAGGAGCGGAGGTCTTTGGAAGTTGCAAATTCTGCTTTTTGAGAAGTGAGGTTTTCTATGTCTTTCCGAATCACCCCTTTGCTGTCACACATGACCACATTTTCTCTTCGCGCTCCCAAGGCCAAGTACAAACGAGTACAAGAAATGGCTGCGGCGCCGGCTCCGTTGACTACTATTTGAACCTCTTCAATGTTTTTTCCAACAATTTCCAGTGCGTTTTTCAAGGCGGCAGCAGAAATAATAGCAGTTCCGTGTTGGTCGTCATGCATCACCGGAATGTCCAACTCTTCTTTGAGTCTTCTTTCAATTTCAAAAGCTTCGGGAGCTTTGATGTCTTCCAAATTGATTCCACCAAAAGTTGGAGCGATGGCTTTGACCGTCTCAACAAACTTGTCAACGTCCGTCACATCGACTTCAATATCGAATACGTCAATGTCAGCAAATATTTTAAACAACAGGCCTTTTCCTTCCATGACTGGCTTGCTCGCCTCAGGCCCAATATCTCCCAAACCCAAAACGGCCGTTCCATTCGAAATCACGGCCACCAAATTTCCTTTGGAAGTGTATTTGTACACATCTCCTTTGTTTTTGGCAATCTCCAAACAAGGCGCTGCAACTCCAGGAGAATAAGCCAAGGACAAGTCTCTTTGAGTCGCGTATTTTTTTGTAGGAACTACTTTTATTTTTCCGGGGGTAGGTTTTGCGTGGTACAACAACGCTTCCTTCCTCTTTGTGGATTCAGACATATTGGCTTTACTTCCTGTTGTGATTGACAAATATACCGATTTTAAGGCAACTAATCTTTCAAATTTCAATCTTTTAAAAACTTGATATTCCTCGTCAATCCTGAATATTTGGTTCGCTTTACCGCAGATTTTCGAAAGACTTTTTGGAAGACCTCTGTTGTGATTTCCTCCCAGTCTTTTTTGGTCATTTCTAACAGATCTGGGTGAGGGTCCAACAAGGGTTCGTTGTGGGGTGTCGAAAAACGGTTCCAAGGGCAGACGTCTTGACAGATATCACAACCAAACATCCAATCTTCAAACTTGCCTTTTTCGGCCGCGGGCAGCTCATTTTTCAGTTCGATGGTAAAGTAGGAAATACATTTGCTCCCATCGACTGTATTGTTTGGAAGAATCGCTTGGGTGGGACAGGCGTCGATGCACTGTGTACAAGAACCACAATGATCTGTCTTAAAAGGAAGATCGGATTCTAATTCCAAATCGAGAATCAACTCGGCCAGAAAGAAAAAAGAACCGTGTTGCTTTTGAATCAACAAAGAATTTTTTCCATTCCACCCCAATCCTGCCTTTTCCGCCCAAGCTCTTTCTAGGATGGGTGCAGAATCTGTAAAAGCCCTTCCCGAAACCGCACCGACCTCCTTTTGAACAAAGTCCATGAGTTCTTTCAACTTGGCTTTGAGTACTTGGTGGTAGTCTTGTCCGTAGGCGTATTTTGCCAGCTTGTAACTGGCATCGGCTTGCTCGGTCTTTGGAAAATAATTGTAACTCAATGAAATGACCGATTTTGCATCCGCCACCAACAACCTTGGGTCTAAGCGTTTGTCAAAGTGGTTTTCCAAATACTGCATCTCGCCTTGGTAGCCTTTTTGCAACCACTGCTCTAATTTTGGTGCTTCTTCTTCCAGGAAAGTCGCTTTTGCAATGCCCACGCTTGTAAACCCCAAAGACAGGGCTTTGTTTTTGATGGCTGCGGTATGTCTGCTTTTGTCAATCAATGTGTTGCAAAAATACCCAAATATTTGGAAGCCTACTTGTCTGTGAAAAAAATTATAAAATCGAAAAGCTATTGACTTCAAATGGCTCTTTGTTTTGAGCGGCTTTTTATTTTTTCCTGCGAAAAAATCAAGCTGATTTTTGAAAATAGCTGTATTTTTACAAAAAAAATCGAATGAAAATCACTGTTTTACTTTTTGGGATTGTCGGGGATTTGACGGGTGAAAGCAGGCTAGAAATGGACCTTACAGAAGGAGCTTCCGTAGGGGTTTTTAAAATAAAATTTCACGAAAAATACCCGATTTTAAAACAATACACAAACTATGCCATCGCTGTCAATGAAGCATACGCATTGGATGAAGTACTGCTCAAAAACCAAGATGTACTTGCTGTCATTCCTCCTGTAAGCGGAGGTTAAAAACCAATACCCCCGCCGATTGCACGAAAAGGAACCTCTCAAAAAAACCCATGAATTCCAAAAATATTTCCATCGAATTAACCCCTGAAAAACTCTCTGCTCAAGCCTGTTCGGATTTTGTGGACGACCCAAGTTGTGGCGGCATTTCAATCTTTGTGGGGACCGTTCGCAACCAAAGTGCTGGAAAAAAAGTAACCCTTCTGGAGTTTTCTGCATACGGTCCAATGGCTGTCAAAGAAATGACGTCCATCGCCAAGGATGTTTTGTCGAAATTTGATGTTTTAAAAATTGCAATTCACCATGCCGAAGGGGTCTTAGAAATTGGGGATGTTCCGGTAGTCATTGCAGTGGCTGCAGCACATCGAAAGGCCGCATTTGAAGCGTGTCAATATGCAATCGACACTTTGAAAGAAAGTGTTCCCATTTGGAAAAAAGAACATTTTGAAGATGGAGAGGTGTGGGTAAACGCACATCCGTAAACTTTCTTTTCAAAGAGTTTTCACACCCCTCTACTCTTTAAATCCGATTTCACCTGTTCAAATTCTTCGGGTGTATTGACATTGCAAATCAATTCATCCGCCACCTCGACAATTTCGACCTCAGAATTGATCAGTACTTTTCTCGGACAGGAATAACCCTGCGCGAGGTAGCTCAACAAAATCGGGTAGGATTTGGGCTCCCAGATGGTCACCAATGGTTCCATGAATTTTTTTCCTATCCCTTTTACGGCGGTCGCTATTTTTTTTGGGTTGCGCTTTTTCAAAAGGAGCTGTATCAATTCTTTGTTGACAAAAGGCAGGTCAGTCGCCAAAACCAAGTAGGCTTCGTTTGGATTTTTCATAAAAGCAGAACAGATGGCTCCAAAGGGTCCTAAACCTACAAAAGCATCTGAGAGGGTATTGATACCATCCAACCCTTCTTGCCCGGGTCTCACTGACAAATAAGTCGGTAAATCCTGTGCTTTCAAAAGCTGCATTGCCACCTCTCTTTGGGCTGCTCCGTGGTAATCCAACAAAGACTTGTCGGTCCCCATACGCAAGCTCTTCCCTCCTGCGAGGACCAATCCATTGAGGACCGGAGTTTCTTTTTGAACGATTTCGCGCACGTGTTCGGAAATGGAACTCACATCCTCTAAGTCGTAGACGGGGAGTCCTTTGTAGGCAGGATAAGCCTCGATCAAACAATCAAAGACGGTAGCATTTCGTTGGGTTTTTACAAAAAACTGTACGTCTTGCAATTGGTCAATCCGTTTTTTGATGGAATTCTCTTTTTCAGGATCTAACAGCACCACCTGTCGATTGGCAGGATAGTGATTCCCATTGACACAAACCAAGTCGAAGGAAGAAAGCCGAATGCGGTCATTAAACGTATTTTTATCAATGGTTGACAAAACAACTGCTCTGCCTGAATTGTGGTAGGTATAAACTGCTAGTTTTGGCAGCAACTCTTCTTTTGCATGAGAAGCATCTACGTAGGCTAATTTTGATGTTGCAAACAGTCGATGGCTGATCTCTTGGACCAAATCGTGAATCACACTACACTTTACACCAACAAAGGCAAGCTCGTTAGGAGCAAAAACCCCGCTTTTCCGTAAAGTCAATTTTGCGTGTTTTCGATGTGTTTTCATTTTGAAGCGTTTTAAATAGGAATTCAAGAGACCTATGAAAATTTGTTTTTAGACTTGGGAATTGTGGTTGTTATCTTCGGAATCAAATGTTCTTATTTCGGCAACTTGACATCAGATTTGCCTCCAGTTTTTTCAAGCAATTTGACCTCTTTGATCGTCATTTTTTGAGAGATGGATTTACACATGTCGTAGACCGTCAAAGCTGCCACAGTAGCTCCAGTCAAGGCCTCCATTTCTACGCCTGTTTTTCCTTCTATTTTTACAGTACAAAAAATTTCGATGTATGCCGAGTCTTTGACAGTGATTGACAAATCTACTCCATCAATCATCAGAGGATGGCACATGGGAATCAATTCCGCTGTTTTTTTGACCGCTTGTATTCCTGCGATGATTGCAGTTTGAAATACAGGTCCTTTCTTGGTTTTAAAAGCGTTGTCTGAAAGCAACGAGATGATTTCCTCCCCAGCCTCCATGACTGCTGTTGCCGTCGCTTGACGTTTTGTTGTTTTTTTTCCACCCACATCTACCATTTTGGGCTGGTTGTTTTTGTCAATATGTGAAAACCCCATGTTGTTGCAATTGTGCTTTATTATAAAAAATCATCTCTAAATTCCATTCATTCGTTTTAAAAACTCCGATACCTCAGAACTGGATACACCTCTCCTTTTTGAAATGTATTGCGGTCTGCTGGCAGCTCGATAAAAGCATCTGCCATGACCAAATTTGCCAAATCTCCTGAACCGTTTCCCGGCAAAGGCATAGCGATGCATTTTCCGTTTTGACTTGTAAGGGTGACCTGTAAAAAATAAGTCATTGGGGGCTGAAAGT
>DLQL01000005.1:6415-14208 GCA_002477565.1 Flavobacteriaceae bacterium UBA7433 | reverse complement strand
ATTTTAATTTCCAAAGAAGCCAAAATATTTTTGATGGTTTCATTTGGCAATTCCTGACCGATGAGGCGGGCCACATTTTTATAAGACAAAACCAATTCAAAGTCTTCAATTTTTTTAGGGTACAAGTCGACAATGTCCGAAGCTATTTTTCCACCTGCTATTTCGCTGATCAACAAAGCGGCTCTTTTCAGCGCATATTTGGTAAAATTGGGATCGATTCCTCTTTCAAATCGAAAGGAAGCATCTGTGTTGAGTGCATGTCTTTTGGCAGATTTTCGAATCGAAACTGGATTGAAATAGGCACTTTCTAGAAAGATAGAAGTTGTTTGCTCAGATACTCCCGAATCAGCTCCACCAAAAACACCCGCAATGCACAATGGGGTTGAATCCCCATCGCAAATCATCAAATCCTCAGCGTGTAATTCTCGCGTTACTCCGTCCAATGTGGTGAACTTAGTCCCGGATGCCAGTGTTTTTACTTGGATTTTATTTCCTTGTACTTTTTCAGCATCAAAGGCGTGCAAAGGCTGTCCCAATTCGTGCAAGACATAGTTGGTAATGTCTACAACATTATTGACTGGAGTCAATCCCAAAGCTTTGAGCTTCTTTTGAATCCAATCGGGAGAGGGGGCAACTTTTAAATCTGAAATGGTCACTCCGCAATACCGGGGTGCCAAATCTTTGTCTGTTACTTCTACGTCGAATTTCAAGGTTCTTTCATCTACCTGAAAGATACTCACTGATGGGGAAATCAATTCCAAAAGAACTCCTTGCTGCATCAATCCGGCACGCAAATCTCTTGCGGTTCCGTAATGACTCATGGCATCTGCGCGATTGGGCGTAAGTCCGATTTCAAATACGTTGTCTGTTTCGATCTTAAAAACGTCTGCAACTGGAGTTCCCGGTTTCAAAGAATCGTCCAAAACTAAGATTCCCTCATGGCTTGTTCCCAAGCCCAATTCGTCTTCAGCACAAATCATTCCCAAACTGGCTTCTCCTCTGATCTTCCCTTTTTTGATGTTAAAAGGAACACCTTTGTCATCGTACAAAACGGTTCCAACGGTCGCCACAGGTACTTTTTGACCCGTTGCAACATTGGAAGCGCCACAGACAATTTGAAGTGGCTCTTTGCCTCCTATGTCTACAGTGGTGATTTTTAATTTATCTGCATTGGGGTGTTTTTCACAGGTCAAGACTTCTCCAACAAGCACGCCCAAAAGACTTCCTTTGATGGATTCTATGGTTTCGATGCCTTCTACTTCTAGCCCCAAATCCGTCAACAATTCTCCTGTTTTCTCAGCTTCCCAGTCAATTTTTAAAAATTGCTTTAGCCAATTGTATGATATTTTCATGCCTACGCGATATAATTCCTAACTACAGTGGGCAAATATACTTAAAATGATAAGATTTTGTTTCTTTTTTAAAAAGAAGATTGAAATGGTCAAAGCTACATTCATCAGGTACTTTTTCAAAAAAAAAGTAAAAATACCGAATGAAATAAACGGGCATCTGCTCGGTAAATTAATTGCAAATAAGATTTTCAAGAGAGATCGGCACTTATTTCATAAATTTGCATTTCAAAAACCTCTAAAAATGAATTTTTTAAACGTGTTTCGATGGGTCAGTATGGCCGAAGGTATTTCTCTACTTGTTTTGTTGGGAATTGCCATGCCTTTAAAATACAGCTTTGACCTTCCTCAAATGGTCGCCTTCGTGGGCATGATACACGGAATTCTCTTTGTTGCATATGTCGGATTTGCATGGGTATGCAAATTCAAGTTGAACTGGTCTTACGCTGTATTGTTCGTGGTCTTGGTGGCAGCTGTTTTGCCATTTGGCACTTTTTATGCAGACCGTAAGTATTTTAAAAAAAACCTGTAATCGCTGCTCAACGGTTGAGAGAATACTTTTTTTAAAATTTCAAAGAGACCTCCAATTCGAAAACATCATCAATGGCTTTGTTTTTTAAATTGTCAAAGAAGCTCGAAGACTTGTAGTGGATGCCAAAATTTGTTCGGTCCAAGGCTACCGTAGCAGTAGCAGTAGAATCTTGCACGTTCATTATAAAAATCACTGACTGCGTCATCCCTTTGATCGTAAAGTCAGCTGTGACTTCATACTGGTCTTTTTCACCACTTATGGAGGTAATTTTCATACGAGCAGTTTTGTGTAATTCAGTTTCAAAAAAATCATCAGATTTCAGGTGTTTCTCCAACTTTTTCTTAAAGAAACCTTTTAAATCTGTAACCGCCAAGCTGTTCATGTCAACCACAAAAAACCCACCGACCAATTGATCGTCGACAAATTCTAAGGTTCCCTCTTTGAATTTGAGCGTTCCTGTATGTTGTCCAGTGATTTTTTTCGCCAGCCAATTGATATTGCTTTCAGTGCTGTTGATTTTTTTCACTGCTTTGCTTGGCACAACAAAAGAAAGTGTCAGAATTAAAAATCCTATTCCAAAAATTGTTCTCATAGTTGTTCTGATCGTTTGTTTTTTGAATATTTATTTCATTCATTTTTTTGTAAAATCGTTTTGTAAGAACATTGACTGTTCCCGTTTTTTTCAGATTGATAGACAACAACCCATACTATCTCTTCAGTAAATCCTGCTGATTTTAGAACGCTGTGAGCAATTATAGCCCAAAAATTCACTCTCATTTTGGATGTTTTCTAACTTAGAGAGGGTTCATTCAACCATTAACTGTCCTAAAAAAAAACAAATAAAAAGTCGCGTTTTTAGAGAACAAACATGCAAGAAACACACCACAACCTTTGTATATACTTGAATAAAAACGTTATTATAAAACTGCGTTCCTAGGTAAATATTATATATTTAAATATAAAAAATCTATAAAAATAAAATTTGACAGATCCGCTCGCATACTTATGATTTTTTGTGTCGAATGCAAAAGATTTGTAAAATTGAACACCGTTATGATACTTGACTTATTTTTCTCCGGCAACATTTTATATAAAAGAGTAAAAGCCAAGGCATGAAAAACCATTCACTTTTGACAAAAAAAGAAATTAGTAAAGAAATGATTCATAACATCTTAGTTACCAACAATTGGATCAATGAAAAGAGCAATTCTTTTTTTAAAAAATTCAATCTAAGCCTGCAACAATACAATGTACTGCAAGTCTTGATGGAAAAACAGGAAGAGTCTTACGCGTTAAGAGAGATCCAAATACGCATGCTTTCCAAAATGAGCAATACCACGAGACTTGTTGGGCAATTGGAAAACAAAGGTTTTGCGACACGTTCAAGAAATTTAAAAAATAGAAGAGAAGTAAACATAGCCATCACTTCGGAGGGAGTGAAATTGTTTCAACGGTTGGAAAAAGAATTGAATCAGTTGAAAAAAACAACAACGGAGCAACTCACTAAAGTAGAAGCATTGATTCTCAACAGGCTGTTAGAAAAACTAAAAGATACTTAAAGACAAAAACCATTTACAAATTCGTTTGGTCGCTAAAAAATTTGACTTTAGTTCTATTTGATTGGACGTTCCAATTAAAACTAGAATTTCTTAAACACCAATCCTCCCTTGAAAAAAATGGAAGATTTGATCTCACCAAGCAAGAGGAACCCGTTAAAAAGAATGCGATATATGCTTTCACGTAAAGAAAAAAAAACAAACCCAAACATCGATGAAATTACTTTGATCAATCTGATGCTAACTGGTAATTGGATTCAAGAAAAAAACATATTTTTCTTTAAAGAACACCAACTTTCTTACCAACAATACTTGGTTTTGAAAACCCTAAAAATTTTTAAAAAAACTCCTGCTGCCTTGAAGGATATTCACGAAAAAATGATTTCCAAAATGAGCAATACCACGAGACTGATTGACAAACTAAAAGCCAAAGGATTGGTTGTCAGAAAACACGGCAAACTCAACAAAAGAAAAACGGAAATCCGCGCGACCAAAAAAGGACTAATGCTGCTTGCCGAAATAGAGGAATTATTAAACCTGCACGCAGTAGAAATCACCAAAAACTTGAGCATCAAGGAAGTCCTCATCATCAATGAATTGTTGGACAAAATAAGAAAAGATTGATTTTGTTTGCCCCTATCCGACAACTTTGCACAACGCATCGCTTTGCGCTAGCCAAGAAGCTATAGCAACATTTTTTCCAAAACATCTCCTACATAATAAGCGACCAATGCCGCAAAAAGCCCCATCAGTAAGGTGGATAGCACACTGTAAAATTTGTTCTTCTGGTTAACAACCCCCTTTAAATATCCAATAGCAGCAAAGGAAAAAAGCGTCAAAGAAGACGACCACAGCAACAAGTTTCCATTAGTTGTAAAACCTTCAAAAATAAAATCTGCCACGTAAACAAACAGCGGAATAAAGCCTAACAACAAAAAAGAAACAAAAGTAATCAGGCCTACTTTAAATGGAGACTTCGAGTTCTCCATCATTCCAAGTTCTTCTTTCATCATGACATCTACCCAACGGTCTTTGTCGGAAGTAATCACATCCACTACCTGCTCTAACAACTTGCCTTCAAAGCCTTTTTCTTGGTAAATTTCACGAATCTCCTCCTTTTCCTTTTCTGGAATGTTTTCAATTTCCCAATATTCTATTTGTTTGTGTTTTTGGTAATTGTCTTTTTCAGACTTGGCGGCCAAATAAGCGCCTATAGACATGGCGAACCCATCCGCAAATAAATTGGCAAAACCCAATATAATGATTACTGAGGACTCCAGACCTGCTCCCACAGCTCCAGCAACCACAGCAAAAGTGGTCACACTTCCATCAATTCCACCGTATACAAATTCACCCAAATACTCTTGAAATCTTTCTACAAAAGGACTGCCAAAACCGTGTACTTCTTTTTCTGAAACCATACTTTTCACCTATTTCTTATGATTATTTTAGTAAAGACACCCCGTTGAGATCTGTCGTGAGCACATCACTCATATAATCAAAAAAGGGGCGCAAAGCCTTGAAAGACGCACTGACTTCAGAGCGAAAGTCTTTAGACAAAACCTCTTCGTCTGTAAAACTGCGCGTCGCTAAAAAAGACTTTTTGCGAATCAAATCAATCGCAGGATGTGTTTTGTCAAATCCTCTGGGAGCTGTCTTTACAGAAGCCCCTTCTAATATTCCAAAATATTTTTGAAAAACAGGAGCGTTTGTGATTGCTCTTATTTCTGTAGCATCCGTTTCAAACTCTTTGCGAATCCGCAGTAAATCTGTGGGATTGGGCTGAAAAAAACCTCCTGCAAGGATTGAGTTGCCAGGTTCTATTCGCAAATAATACCCACCTCTCAACTTTTCAGTTGCCCTCGAAAAACCAACACTACGATGGACGTTGTAAGGAATCTTTTCTTTCGAAAAACGAACGTCTTTGTAAATCCGATAAATTTTCATTTTGTCAATTGTATCCGCCGAATTCAAATCCGCCAACACGGTGTTGAAAAAACCTTTTAGTTTGGCTTCTTCTCCTTTGAAGTCGTTCTTATGTGCATCAAACCAAACCCGATTGTTGTTCTCTTTCAATCTGGACAAAAATTCAAGAGTGGATAGCGATACTTCAGTCATGAGCAAATCTGTGTTTGAGCCATCAAAATACAAAAAACCGACGAATGTCTCGGCCACGCTGTTGCAATTGTTTTGAACAAAAAAAAACGAAGTCTTTCAACTTCGTTTTTTTTGTTAGTTTTCAACCAACACCCACTCCCCTTTTTCTAACAATGGGATTGCTTGTTTGTATTTTATTTCTTTGTTCTCTCCGCTGAGAACATTCTTTATCAAAACCCGTTCGTTTCTTCCAATTTTTCGTTCCTCACGCACTACTGTTTCTTGTGTTTTGGGCACTTGAGTAGGATGTGCATTGGGCAATTGGCTGGAATTTTGAACAGCGTCTTTTCGCAGCTCTAACTTTTCGCGTTTTTGTTCACGCGCTTCCGAAATTTGGTTGGCCGTTTGACTTGGAAGTTCTCCTTTGAACAAAAAGGACAAAACTTCTCGATTCACTTTATCCAACATGCTTTTAAACAACTCAAAAGCTTCGAATTTGTAAATCAGCAAAGGATCTTTTTGTTCGTAGGAAGCATTTTGTACAGACTGTTTCAATTCGTCCATCTTGCGCAAATGTGTTTTCCAAGTATCGTCAATGATTGCCAAAGTGATGTTTTTTTCAAAATCACTGATCAAATCCTTCCCTTCAGATTCATAGGCTTGTTTTAAATTGGTAACCACCTGCAAGGTTTTTGTTCCATCTGTAAAAGGAACGACAATCCGTTCGTATTTCTCTCCTTCGTTTTCAAAGACATTTTTAATCACAGGATAGGCAGCAGCTGCATTTTTTATAACTTTTCCTGTATAATACAAAAACACTTTGTCGTAAAGAGCATCGATCAATTCGCTTTCTGTACGACTCTTAAATTCTTCTTTTGAAAAAGGAGATGGCATGGAAGAAAACCGAATCAAATCAAATTCGAATTGTGTGTAATCGTCTGAAGTCTTTGCATCCGTTACAATGGCCACACAGGTATCGTACATCATATTTACGATGTCAATTTGCAAGCGCTTTCCGTCCAAAGCATTGCGACGACGTTTGTAAACCACTTCACGCTGTGCGTTCATAATATCGTCGTATTCCAACAAGCGTTTTCGAACACCAAAATTGTTTTCTTCTACTTTTTTCTGAGCGCGTTCAATGGATTTTGAAATCATGGAATGCTGAATCACTTCCCCTTCTTCCAAGCCCATTCGATCCATCATTTTAGCGATTCGATCCGATCCGAAAATTCGCATCAGATGATCCTCTAGAGAAACGTAAAATTGTGAAGAACCGATGTCACCTTGTCGTCCAGCACGTCCTCTTAGCTGACGGTCTACACGTCTTGAATCGTGTCTTTCTGTTCCAATAATTGCCAGACCTCCTGCCGCTTTGACTTCGTCAGAAAGTTTGATATCTGTACCACGTCCTGCCATGTTGGTGGCAATGGTAACCATTCCTGAATTTCCAGCATCTGCAACAATTTCTGCTTCTTTTTTGTGAAGTTTGGCATTCAGAACATTGTGTTTGATTTTTCGAATCGAAAGCATTCTCGACAGCAATTCTGAAATCTCGACAGAAGTTGTCCCCACCAATACCGGTTGGCCTTTTTCGACCAACTTTACAATTTCATCAATGACTGCGTTGTATTTTTCACGTGTTGTCTTGTAGACCAAATCTTCTTTGTCATCACGCAACAACGGACGGTTGGTAGGGATTTCGACCACATCCAATTTGTAAATCTCCCAGAACTCCCCTTCTTCAGTAATCGCAGTTCCTGTCATTCCACTGAGTTTGCGGTACATTCGAAAGTAGTTTTGAAGTGTCACCGTAGCAAATGTTTGGGTGGCCGCTTCAATTTTGACATTTTCCTTGGCTTCAATTGCTTGGTGTAAACCATCCGAATAACGACGCCCATCCATGATCCGTCCTGTTTGCTCGTCGACAATTTTTACTTTGTTGTCCATCAGCACATATTCTTTGTCTTTTTCAAACAATGTGTATGCCTTGAGCAATTGATTCAACGTGTGAATTCGCTCGCTCTTGATGCTGAATTCCTTGTAAAGCGTTTCCTTTAAAGCCACTTTTTCTTCGGGTGACTGCTCACTCGTGTCAATTTCTCCTATTTTCACCCCGATGTCCGGCAGCAAAAAGAAATCTTTGTCATCATCTCCTGACAAGTAGGCAATTCCTTTTTCTGTCAATTCAATCCCGTTGTTCTTTTCATCGATGACAAAGTAGAGCTCTTTGTCAATCTTAGGCATCTCTTTGTTGTT
>DLQL01000005.1:0-6357 GCA_002477565.1 Flavobacteriaceae bacterium UBA7433 | reverse complement strand
AAAAATTTGATCAGGGCTTTGTTTTTTGGAAGCCCTCTGTAAACGCTCAACAACAAAACACTTCCTTCTTCGGTATTTCCGTCGAGAATCATTTTTTTGGCTTCTGACAAAACACTGACCAAATATTGACGTTGGATTTTTACAATCCCATCTACTTTGGGTTTCAACTCGTTGAACTCGTGTCGATCTCCTTCAGGAATCGGACCAGAAATGATCAGAGGGGTTCGCGCGTCATCGATCAAAACAGAATCTACTTCATCAACAATAGCGTAATTGGGTTTTCTTTGTACCAATTCTTTTTGAGAATGCGCCATGTTGTCTCTCAAATAATCAAAACCAAATTCGTTGTTGGTTCCGTAAGTAATGTCGGAATTGTATGCTTTTCTTCGAGCTTCTGAATTGGGTTCGTGGTGGTCAATACAATCCACCGTCAATCCGTGAAATTCCCATATGGGTCCCATCCATGCAGCATCTCTTTTGGCGAGGTAATCATTTACCGTTACTACATGAACTCCCTTAGCTGTCAAAGCATTCAAATAAATAGGCAAAGTTGCGACCAGTGTTTTTCCTTCTCCAGTCATCATCTCTGCAATTTTTCCTTTGTGCAAAACAGACCCTCCAATCAACTGAACATCGTAGTGAATCATTCCCCATGTAACCGGAGTTCCTGAAGCATTCCAAGAATTCTTCCAAACAGCATTGTCACCATCCAACGTTACATAGTCACGTGTTGCTGAAAGTTCCCTGTCAAATGTGGATGCCGAAACGTCAAGGCTGGCATTTTCAGTGAATCGTTTGGCAGTTTCTTTGACAACTGCAAAAGCCTCTGGCATGATCGCTTCCAAAACGGCTTCTGAAGCTGCATATGTATCGTCGTTCAAAAGATCTATCTCTTTGAAAAGCTCCTCTTTTCGATCGATATTTGCAACAATCGTTTCTTGTTCTAAAAGTGCTATTTTATCTTCAAAAGGCTGAACCGCCTTTTGTATGCTGTTTTTAAAGTCATTCGTTTTGGCGCGCAATTCATCATTTGACAAAGCATTCATCTCATTTTCAAACGCTCGTACCTTGTCTACGATTGGCTGCAACAATTTCAAGTCCTTTTTTTGTTTGTCTCCAACAAAAAGTTTTAAAACTGTATTCAATACACTCATAATGTTCGTATTTATTTAGATTCAAAAATACACAAAAAAAAAGCCTCAATAGAGACTTTTCTGTGTTTTCAAATATATTTTTTTTAGTATTCATCCTCATTCCAGAAATAATCTTCTTCTGTAGGGTAATCGGGCCAAATTTCTACTATCGAATCGTAAGCATCTCCTTCGTCCTCCATGCTTTGAAGATTTTCTACAACCTCTAAAGGAGCTCCTGTACGAATTGAATAATCAATCAATTCATCTTTTGTTGCTGGCCAAGGCGCATCTGATAAATAAGAAGCCAATTCTAATGTCCAATACATTTTTGATAGTTTTTATTCTGCAAAAATAATTTTTTTAATCAAAAAGTCAAGTTTTTTTTTGTCTTTTCAGAAAGGGAATGAACGTAGGATTCAGAAAGTTATGGAATCCATTTGATTTCATCAACTTTGCTATCAAAAGCCAACTTCCGTGCCAAGACAAACAAATAGTCAGAAAGTCGGTTCAAATAGCTTAAAATAGCGGCGTCTACCTCTATCTCTGTCGCCAACTGCACCACCATTCGTTCTGCTCTTCGACAAACACAGCGGGCAATATGACAGGTTGACACACTTGTATGACCACCCGGCAGTACAAAATGGGTCATGGCAGGCAAATCCAAATTCATCGCATCCATTTCTTTTTCCAAATACCGCGTGTTTTCAGGAATTGTCTGTGAAACCGGACTAAAATTATTCTTTTTTTGAGCAGAAGCATATTCCTCTGGTGTGGCAAGGATCGCTCCAATAGAAAACAACTCCCCTTGAATTTTGACCAAAGTCTCAAAACAGTGTTTGTCAATTTCTTGATCACGGATCAGACCGATGTAGGAATTGAGTTCGTCCAAAGTGCCATAAGATTCAATGCGCATGTCAAACTTTGACACCCTGGCACCTCCATAAAGCCCTGTCATTCCTTGATCTCCTGTTTTCGTATAGATTTTCATGTCTTAAAAATTAAACGCAAATTATATGCGTATTGTAAAATGTTCCTTTGCTTGTTCTTTTCTAAAAAAAACCATTCCCCAAGAAAAAACATCAATCGTAACTCGTACTCGAGCATGTTTCTGAATGCGATTCCAAGTCTTGTCTTTCTCCGCATTGGAGTGAATGCCTTCAAAGATAAAGATTGTTTCATTAGCAACAGCACCCAACGCTTTTTGAAAATATATAAAAACATTTTCAGCTGGCAAAGCACTCCCAAAAACAATCAAGTCGTATTTTTTGCCATGTAGGAATTTGTTTTCTAACTCTTCAACACCTCCAAGACCATCCTCCTTTAAATTCGCTGTCTCTTGAGTACCCTTTATAGAATTCCATTCAACAGTACTCTCCTCAGTTTTCCAACGAAAAATCCGTGCTTTGGGTGCGGCAATTTGTGCGCAATAGGAAGCCAAAGGAGTACACACACCGAGTTCTAAGTAATTTTGAATGTTTCGGTAAGCAAACAACCGCAGCAACAAAAAAGCTTCTTTGTCTTTCAACAAAGGAACCGCTTCGTAAGCATTGTTTTCTATCACTGCTTTTTTAAATAACGCATATCTTTGCATCATGTGCAGAGCTGTCTTGGTGTAAAAACATTCAGTCACCAAAGCAAACACAAAAGGCGAATGCACCCCGTGCTCGTTTGTAGATCTTTTTAAAAAACGCCAATACGCTCGAATTCTGTACAACATCTGAAGACAATTACTTCTGCAAAAATAAGAGATTTATCAGTGCCAAAGGATGCAATGATGTGATATTTCATACCGAAAACCCCAAGAAATGGCTGAGGATACTATGGCAATAAATTCAACTGATGTTTGACCACATGCTGGCATTCTTATCAATCTCTTGAAAGGTCGTTGCAATATTTTTGTGTGATGGTAATTGCAATGTGGGGTCTTCCTTTAGAACTTGCGAGGCTGCCTCTCTCGCAAGCTTTAACAATTCGTGGTCTTTTACGAGGTCCGCAATCTTTAAATTCAGCACCCCACTTTGTTGGGTGCCCATAATGTTTCCGGGACCCCTGAGCTTCAAGTCCACTTCGGCAATTTCAAAACCATCGGACGTTTGAACCATCGTGCCTATCCGAGTTTTCGCTTGTTCTGATAATTTAAAACTCGTCATCAACACACAGTAACTTTGATCCGCGCCTCTTCCTACTCTGCCTCTCAATTGATGCAATTGAGACAAACCAAACCTTTCCGCACTTTCTACAACCATAATACTCGCATTGGGTACATTGACACCAACCTCTATGACCGTTGTGGCGACCATTAACTGTGTCTCTCCCTTGACAAAACGATCCATTTCGAATTTCTTATCTGCTGCCTTCATCTGTCCATGCACAATACTCAACTGGTAAGTAGGCTTGGGGAATTCCCTGGAAATACTTTCAAAACCATCCATCAAGTCTTTGTAATCCATCGCCTCTGATTCTTGAATCAAAGGGTAGACAACATACACCTGACGCCCTTTTGCAATTTCTTCTTTCATAAATTTAAAAACGGCCAAACGGTTCTTGTCGTAGCGGTGGACTGTCTGAACGGATTTTCGCCCTGGAGGCAATTCGTCGATGACCGAAATATCCAAATCCCCGTAAACACTCATGGCCAAAGTTCTCGGGATCGGTGTTGCTGTCATGACCAATACATGCGGCGGCAAGGAATTTTTCAACCACATTTTAGAACGTTGTGCCACTCCAAAACGATGCTGTTCATCGATGACTGCCAGACCGAGATTTTGAAACACGACTTTGTCTTCCAACAAGGCATGAGTTCCGATTAAAATATGAAGCTGCCCCGATTCCAAATTCTGATGAATCTCCTTTCTGTCTTTGGCTTTTACGGAACCCGTTAACAATGAAACGGTAACATTCATTCCCTTCAAAACTTCGGAGACAAATTCGAAATGTTGCGTGGCAAGAATTTCTGTAGGTGCAATCATAGCAGCTTGAAAACCATTGTCCAAAGCCATCAACATGGACAAGAGCGCAATAATTGTCTTGCCAGATCCAACATCTCCTTGCAAAAGTCGGTTCATATGAATGCCTGAACCCAAATCTTTGCGGATTTCTTTTAAAACACGCTTCTGAGCGTTGGTCAACTCAAAAGTCAACTTGGTTTTGTAAAAATCAGTAAAATATGCCCCAATAGAGGCAAAAGGAAAGCCTTTGATTTTTTGATGACGCATTATTTTTTTTTGCAACAATTGCAATTGAATAAAGAAAAACTCTTCGAATTTCAATCGAAATTGAGCCTTTGCAAGCAGTTCTTGATTTTTGGGAAAATGCGCGTGCAACAAAGCCTCGTTTTTAGGAAGTAAATTGTAATTCTCCATCAAACCTGAGGACAAGGTTTCTGGAATCACATGGTAATAGGTCTTGAACAGATTTCTCATGATGTTGGAAACCACTTTTTGACTCACTCCCTTGTTTGCCAATTTTTCTGTGGAAGGATATACCGGCTGCAGGGCCGTCTGTACACTTTTTTCATAAGAAGACAGCAATTCCATCTCAGGATGCGGCATGCTATAAGTGCCCTTGTAAAAATTGGCCTTTCCAAAAATCACATAAGGTGTATCAACCTTTAACGAGTCTTTGATCCATTTGGCCCCTCGAAACCAGACCAACTCCATCTCGCCTGTAGCATCTGCAAAAGTAGCTGTCAAACGACTGCCCCGTTTTTGTTTGACAGTGCGAATTTTGGAAATTTTCCCCACCAATTGAATTTCAGAAGAGTTTTGTTGCAATTCTCTTACCTTATAAAACCGTGTTTTGTCAATGTACCGAAAAGGAAACAAGCTAAACAGCGCTTCTATCTTACGAATTCCCAATTCCGAAGCCAAAAGTTCGGCCCGAGAAGGACCGACCCCTTTTAAATATGCAATGGGAATGTGAAAGTCTAGTTGAGACATGATCAGAAAAATTAAAAACAACCGTTTCTCAAAATTAAGAATTTTTAAAGATATGACAGGTTTCAAAACCCTACAATTTCTAAAAAAAAGAAAAAATAAGAACCGATAAAAACCGAATTGAAATAAGTACCTTTGCAATCCTAAAATAAGACAATGCGACTACATAGAAACTTGGTATTTACCGTCATCGATTCTTTAAATTCAATCTTTAACGAAGGTGTTTATGCAGACAAAGCGGTAGAGTTCGCTTTGAAAAAAGATGCGCGCTGGGGAGCAAGAGATCGGAAGTTTGTTGCGGAAACCATTTACGAAATCGTACGTTGGAAACGACTCTACAACGAAATAGCTGAAACCAAGGACCACTACTCACGAGAAAATCTATGGAAACTCTTTACCGTATGGGCAGTCTTAAGAGGCATTCAACTGCCCGATTGGAAATACTTTGAAAACGCTCCCGAAAGACGCATCAAAGGAAAATTTGACCAAGTACAAAACATTCGTAAAATCAAAGAGTCCATTCCGGATTGGCTCGATGAACTCGGAGCGCTTGAACTAGGAAAAACATGGGGGCAAGAACTCACTGCACTCAACAAACAAGCACCCGTTGTTTTACGAACAAACACCTTGAGAACCTCGCGTCAGAAATTGGAAAAAATACTGGCAGAAAATGAGATTGAAACAAAGATTGACCCCAACTACAAAGACGCATTGATCCTAGCAGAACGTAAAAATGTCTTTCGCACAGATGCTTTTCAAAGTGGTTTTTTTGAAGTGCAAGATGCCTCTTCTCAATTGGTTGCCGAATTTTTAGAAGTTAAACCGGGAATGCGCGTCATTGACACCTGTGCTGGTGCCGGAGGAAAAACCCTCCATTTGGCAGCTTTGATGGAAAACAAAGGGCAAATCATCGCAATGGATATTTATGCTGGTAAACTCAAAGAACTCAAAAGAAGGGCAAAAAGAGCGGGAGCACACAACATCCAACCCAGACTGATTGAATCCTCAAAAACAATCAAAAAATTAAAAGAAAGCGCTGACAGGGTATTGATCGATGCACCCTGCTCTGGACTCGGTGTTTTAAAAAGAAATCCTGATGCCAAATGGAAACTCCAACCAGAGTTCATTGAAAACATCAAAAAAACACAAGCAGAAATCTTAAATAACTATTCAAAACTAGTTAAAAAAGGTGGAAAACTAGTGTATGCCACCTGCTCCATCTTGCCTTCAGAAAACGAAGAACAAGTAGCTGCCTTCATCGAAAACAACCCTAATTTTAGTCTTGTCAA
>DLQL01000015.1 GCA_002477565.1 Flavobacteriaceae bacterium UBA7433 | reverse complement strand
TGGGATGTGGGCAATGTGACATGGTGTGGAAGGTTCGACAACAACATTTCCTGGACACAACCCAAACCTAATTTTACAAACTGTGACCCTAACTATAACCCTAGCTAAACCATCGGCACCTCTTTCCCTTTAAGTTCTGCTGCGTCTAATCCTCTTAAGTAGGTTAAAGACACATCGATGGAAGAATTCCCCATCGCCTTTTGAAGTGTTGGGGTGTATTTGTGACACCAGGTTTGTTTTTTGGGAGAGTTGTGAAAAAGCAAAATTCTCCCCAAACGAAGGGTTTGACATTTATGAGTTTCCCGAGGTCAAAGTATGGAGGGAAGACAAGCGCCTCTCCTAAAAACAATTTGCTATTGCTTGCTGTTTTTTCCAAATAAAAAAAGCATAAGAATGGGAACTGCTAGCAAAATGATTAAGGTTTTGTGAGCAACCAAAACCTGAGGGTACAAAAGTATTGTTATAAAAAACCCGCCAATAGCACCTCCCAAGTGGGCACTGTGCCCCACAGACCCCAACTGTTTTTTCATTCCGTACATCGAATAGAGCAAATACCCGATGCCAAACAAATACCCCGGAATAGGGATGGGAAGCGGAAAGAGGTATAAGGTCATTTCTGGATAAAGAACGATGGCACTGTAAACAATGCCCGAAACCGCTCCTGAGGCACCAACGGCACTGTAGTACGTTTCTTTTTTGTGGTAAAAAAGCGTGAACACATTTCCTAAGAGCAAGCTTCCAAAATACAAGATCAAAAAGGGAACATTTCCCAAGGTTCCCAAAACGGGACTCGCAAAAAGGTACAACGCATACATGTTAAACCCCAAGTGCAGATAATCAACATGTAAAAAACCTGAACTAAGCATTCGAATTCGCTCCCCTCTAAGAATTGCGGCAATTTGAAATTTGTATGTATTTAAAAAAGACGGTTCCGTTATTCCTTTGTATGAAAACACAACATTCGCCGCTATCAAACCTACTACGATGCTATTCATAAACTCCTGTTTTAAGTAGCTCAAAGATACGACTATCTCCAAAACACACATTCCGCAAACCAAATATATTTAAAAGACCTCCTGTTTCAATCCACATCGTCAAATACCCATACAGCAGCTAAAAAATCAAACCTGTCCCCCTAATGAAAAACAAATTGAAATATTTTCAAGAAAACTAGTGGTTTGTGTACCTTTGCAATTCAAATCTCAGAACAGGCATGCAAAGAATTTTATTTTATTTGACGTATCCCATCATTTGGTCGATTTCAAAACTTCCTTTTGTCCTACTACACCTTTTTTCGGACTGCATGTATTTGTTGGTGTTTTATGTATTTGGATACCGCAAAGAAGTGGTCTTAAACAATTTACACCTGGCTTTCCCTGAAAAAAGTGCCAAAGAATTGAAAAGCATTCGGCGAAAGTTCTACAGGCATTTTGTTGATCTTTTTATCGAAATGATCAAGTCGTTCACCATCTCAGAAAAAGAACTTGAAAAGCGTTTCAAATACACCAACAAAGAAATTTTTAAAGAAATCGAAGCACTCGACAAAAGTGTCATCATGATGGGTTCTCATTACGCAAATTGGGAATGGATTACCAACATCCAAAGCAAGACGCGTCTGAAATGTATTGCTGCTTATACGAGACTCACCAACCCCTACTACGACAAACTCGTCCGTAAAAACAGAAGTCGTTTCGGCTCGGAGTTTGTTCCGACATCCAGAACCATCAAGAAAATGATTGACAACAAAAACAACGGCACACTTTCTCTGTACGGCTTGTTGAGTGACCAATCTCCCCATATCAGCAAAACACATTATTGGGCGCCTTTTTTAGGTGTAGAAGTTCCCATACATACGGGCGCCGAAATGCTCGCAAAGAAACACGATTTTTGTGTGGTCTATTTAAATATCGTCAAAACCAAAAGAAGTCACTACGAAATCTCTTTTGAAATACTCGCCGAAAACCCAAGGGACTTTAAGGACTATGAGATTACCGATACTTTTTTGAGAAAAGTGGAACAACAAATCACCGAGAGACCAGCGCATTATTTTTGGACACACAAGCGATTCAAACACAAGGACAAAGCGCCCAAACAATAAATTCTTGATCGATTGACCTCCCAATATTGGAATATTCCCCTTTAAAAAATTGAAAATCGACCACCGATGACCAGCGTAGGTTCAAGATAGCCAAAACTCTGACTCGCTGAATCCGAAGCACTTTGAGTGGTTCGAATGTCAGGCATGTAGATATAGCCAGTTTTGAGTTCTGTCATGACAAAGAAATACTTGTAAAATGTAAAGTCGATCCCTGCCCTCGCAGACAATCCAAAACCGGACAAATGAAAGGCATCGTAGCGTTCTTTGGACAACAAGGTACTGTTGGTTCTGGGCAGCATGACTCCCAATCCAATCCCTTCGGTCGCGTGGATTTGAAAATTTTCTTTGTCCAAACCGAAAAACGCCCCGATCGCATCAAAGCGGCTGATTTCTAAGCTTATATAATTCAAACCATCTGTGTGTTCAAATTTTAAAAAATCAGCTGTCAAATCCACCGAACTGCCTGTATCCATTCCGTAAGCTTCGTCAATATGCCCTTCAAATGGCACGTTTTGATTTTGAGCTACAACGTATTTCATATGGTCAACTCCCAAAGAAATGGTATAGTTTTCCTTGAAGAAATAACCAATTCGATAATTGGTTTGAGGGGTCGACAAGTGGCCCGGATGAAAATAATCTTTGACGGTAAAAGGGGTCGGTCTGTCAGCAGCTTTGACGTCTTTCAACGTAAAATCGTAATCGGCTCCTTTGAAAGTGATGTCCGAATCTGAGTAGTAGCCACGATTCCACCCCCAATAGAGAAAAAACTTCCCTTTGTTCTGTATTGAAGATGTGGATTTTACCTGAGAAATTACAGGGGTTGCCATCCACAACAAAAACAATAGCAATGTGTTTTTCATAGTTCCGTATTTGTACGATTTCAGGTTGCTTTCAATCGAAAACAATTGCAAGTTAGCGCCCTGCGATTTCTTTAATTTTGGTGAGCAAGGTGTGCGCCAAAGCACTTGCTTTT
>DLQL01000031.1 GCA_002477565.1 Flavobacteriaceae bacterium UBA7433 | reverse complement strand
AAGCTGTCAAATTTAAAATAGGAAAATTTATCACCGATGTTTTCCGAAAAACAAGAACCCAACAAGGCAATGTGCGCGTCGTAGGAGATCTGGTTTTTTTGTGGGTTTGTTTTTAAAACCGTTCTAAAAGTTTGAGTTGACACGGATTTATTTTTTAATTTTTTTCACCTCCAAGAGGATTGTTTTTTTTATTTGCAAAAGGGCTTTTTAGAAAAAGCGACATCACAGGGTCCATCGAACCACGATGCCCTCGTTGTTTCGAATGTTGAATACCGTTCCGTCCTCAAACAGGAGGTACTGCCCCTTGATCCCTTTTAAGACCCCTTCGTACTGTTGTGCCGTGACCAAGTTGAGGCTTTTGACTTTAAGGGGGTAGTGTAGCACGGGGTAGTTCAATTCCCAAACATCGGCATTGCTATCCAGATAATAAGGAAGTACTTCGTCCGGAAGGTACTGTTTGAGGTCCTGTTTCTTTTCCAGCAAATCGGCAGAAGAAACTTCGTTTTTTAGCATTTTTTGCCAACTTGTTTTGTCTGTGACATGTTCCTTTAAGGCGATTTCCGCGATTCCTGCCAAATACCGATTGGGAACTTCTAAAATGGCCAGAGCTTTGCTGGCGCCTTGGTCAATCCAACGCGTGGGAACTTGGGTTTTTCGAGTGACGCCCACTTTGATTTCGCTGGACAATGCCAAATACACGATGTGGGGTTGCAGCTGTACCGATTTTTCGTAGTCCAAATCTCGGTCTTCGATTCCCAAGTGGGCTTTGCTCAACTCAGGCTTTAGAATCCAATCACCCGTTTGGGGTTGGTCGTAGAAGCAATCGTAGCAATGCCCTTGCCGAAAAATTTTCTTTTGCTTGTGGCAGTTCAAACACTCGTATTTTTCAAATTGGATTTCAATGGAGCGATCCAAGAGCTGGTTGAAGTTTAGAAAGTCAGACTCCGTTTGCAGGTAGTATTGAACGGTGTCTGAAAATTCCGTTTGCATTTTTTTTAAGACTCCCTGGTAGTGCATTGTTTTTGGTTTGGGGCTGCCTCTTGCCTTTTTTTGTTTGTAAAAGCAAAAGAGAAGCGGTAGAAATTCAAATTTAATCTGTAAATTTAACTGCATAAAGATAGGACTGCTTTTGGCAATAGCCAAATTTAATAGGTGGAAAGATTTTTATCAAAAGGGGGTGTTTTTCGTTGGCTTTGGGTCCGCTTGCTCAATGAGTGAGTGCTGTTTGAAGCCAGGTGGAATTCAAAAACGACAACAAGTTACGAAGCGTTTTTTATGGGGTTTTTATTTGTCAATTCAATCATTTCTTGGTTTCTAAAAAAGCGGAAGCACCAGTTGGACTTGTTTGTAAAGTACCCCCATGAAGTTCAATACGAATTGCTTTTCAGCCTTATAAAAACTGCCAAAGATACCGAGGTGGGGCGTACTTTCTCTTTTGAGAAAATTCACACCTATCAAGAATTTTCAGAACAAATTCCCATTCGCGCTTACGAATCGATGGTACCTCTTTTGGACAAAACACGAAAGGGGACACAAAATGTCTTTTGGCCCTCCTCCATCAAGTGGTTTGCCAAGTCCAGCGGGACCACAAACTCCAAAAGCAAATTCATCCCTGTCAGTGAAGAAGCCATTGAATACTGCCACTTCAATGCAGGCAAGGACATGCTTTGTTTGTTTGTAAACAACAACCCAAACACAAAATTGTTTAGCGGTAAGAGCTTGCGACTCGGCGGGAGCAGTGCCATCTATGAAGACAACGACACCTATTTTGGAGATTTGTCCGCCATCATCATCGAAAACCTTCCTTTTTGGGCAGACAACCGCAGCGCTCCCAAACAAAAAACGGCTTTGATGAGTGAGTGGGAAGAAAAAATGAAAGCCATCGTAGAAGAAACGATTCACATTGACATCACCAGTTTGGCTGGAGTCCCTTCCTGGATGTTGGTCTTGTTGTACAAAGTCCTTGAGAAAACAGGTAAAAAAAACATTTTAGAAGTGTGGCCCAACCTAGAAGTGTACTTCCATGGAGGGGTCAATTTCAGTCCATACCGCGAACAGTTTCAAAAACTAATTCCGAGTTCGGAGTTCAAATACTACGAGACTTACAATGCTTCCGAAGGGTTTTTTGCCATTCAAGATCAAAACGACTCTGACGAGTTGTTATTGATGTTGGATTACGGAATTTTTTATGAGTTCATTCCCATGTCCGAATTTCAAGGAGAGGATTCCAAAGCAATTCCATTAAATCAAGTGACATGCAATACCAATTACGCCATGGTCATCACTACCAATTCAGGACTTTGGAGGTATTTGATTGGAGATACGGTCAAATTCACCTCTCTCGATCCATACCGGATCAAAATCACAGGGCGCACGAAACATTTTATCAATGTCTTTGGAGAAGAATTGATTGTAGAAAATGCAGAACAGGCCTTGAAAATCGCTTGTAAAAAAAGCGATGTTTGGGTCAAAGAATACACTGTTGCTCCTGTCTTTATGGAAGGCAATGCCAAAGGAAGACACGAATGGTTGATTGAATTCAACAGGGCTCCTGAATGTTTGCTGACTTTTTCGGATTACTTGGACAAAGCACTGCAAGCAATCAATTCGGACTACGAAGCCAAGCGCTATAAAAACATGACCTTGACCGCTCCCAAAGTGCTTATTTCGCGCAAAGATTTGTTTTACGATTGGTTGAAGTCAAAAGAAAAATTGGGGGGACAACACAAAATCCCACGTCTTTCAAACAGTCGAAATTTTTTGGAAGAACTGTTAGAGCTCAACCACAATGCCTAAGGATTTAGAGCTTTCGTTCCACCACAAAGTTGATCATGGTTTTTAATGAGGTTTTGTATTCCGAATCGGGATAGGTCTCCAAAACAGCCAAAGCGTCAGATTGGTAGGTTTTCATTTTTTGAGTAGCGTATGCGATGCCTCCTTTCTCTTTGACAAATTGAATTACTTCCTTTACTCTTTTTTTGTTTTTGTTGTGTTTTTTGATGCTGTGAATCAGCCATTTTTTCTCTTTTGCAGCACAGTGGTTCAAAGCGTAGATGAGCGGCAAAGTCATCTTTTTTTCTTTGATGTCAATGCCAGTGGGTTTTCCGATATTTCCGTCGGTATAATCGAACAAATCGTCCTTGATCTGAAATGCAATTCCAATCAACTCCCCAAACTGATGCATGCGACTGATCTCTTCCGAATCTGCTCCAACAGAGGCAGCACCAATCGCACAACAGGCTGCGATCAAAGTAGCTGTTTTTTGTCGGATGATTTCAAAATAGACTTCTTCGGTGATGTCCAGTCTGCGCGCTTTTTCAATTTGCAACAATTCCCCTTCACTCATTTCACGAACGGCGACAGAAATCAATTTTA
>DLQL01000043.1:8517-9935 GCA_002477565.1 Flavobacteriaceae bacterium UBA7433 | reverse complement strand
AGATTTGTTGACCACTTCTCTGATAGCAGCTCCTTCTTCTTGCAATCCAAAAGCAGTTTCAAACATCATGGCCGCAGACAAGACGGTGGCCAATGGATTGGCGATGTTCAAGCCTGTTGCTTGTGGGTAAGATCCGTGAATTGGCTCAAACAAGGAGAGCTCTGCTCCCATTGAAGCGGAAGGCATCAAGCCCATAGATCCAGAGATGACGGAGGCTTCGTCTGTCAAAATATCTCCGAATAAGTTTTCAGTAATCAAGACATCGTAAGCATTTGGCCATTGCACCAATCGCATGGCTACGGCGTCTACAAATTCGTAAGAAACGCTTACTTCTGGATAGTCTTTTTCCATTGCTTGTACGGTTTCTCTCCACAAACGGGAAGTTTCCAACACGTTTGCTTTGTCTACACAACACAATCTCTTTCCACGAGTCATGGCCAATTCAAATCCTTTCTTGGCAAGTCGCTGTACTTCTTCTCGGGTATACACACAGTTGTCAAAAGCCGTTTCTCCACCGTCTCTTCTTCCTTTTTCTCCAAAGTAAATACCGCCTGTCAATTCGCGTAAAAACACCAAGTCAGTGCCTTCAATGCGTTCTCTTTTTAAAGGAGATTTTTCGATCAAAGAGGGAAAGGTAAAGGTAGGACGCACATTGGCAAAGAGGCCTAATTTTTTTCGCATTTTCAACAATCCTTGTTCAGGACGCACCTTGGCGGAAGGGTCGTTGTCATAACGAGGATGTCCAATGGCTCCAAACAGGACCGCATCTGATGCTACACAAATTTCATGTGTTTCGTCTGGGTAAGGTTCTCCGACAGCATCGATGGCAGCAGCACCTGTCAGTGCAGGTTTCCAAGTGATTTGGTGTCCAAATTTCTTTGCAATGGCGTCTGAAACTTTTACGGCTTGGTCGATGACTTCAGGTCCAATTCCGTCTCCGGCTAAAAGGGCAATCTTTACGTTCATGTTGTTGTTTTTAAAGCATCCGGTGTTTTGAAATTGAACCGTTTGCGTGTTGCTTGTATTTATTGATAAACTTTGCGGCACGATGCTGCAAAGGCATGTTACATTTCTAAAATATTCAACATTTTCTGAGTGGCTTTGATTGCGGATACCGTCTGGTCTGAATCCAAGCCTCTGGTGAGGAATTCTTTTTTGGAGCTTTTCCAAGTGATGATGGTTTCACAGAGAGCGTCCGAATGCGATCCGGGTGGGATGCGCACTGCGTAATCAATCAATTTTGGAAGGGTTTTGTCGGTGTGTGTTGCGTATACTTTTTTCAAGGCGTTTACAAAGGCATCAAACTGACCGTCTCCTTGGGCAGTGGCTTCAAAGAGCTCTCCATGGATGCGAATGGTCAGTGTCGTTGTCGGCTGCAGTCCTTTGACATGGTTCAAGACATAGCTTTCTACTACGAC